>JALWSS010000109.1 GCA_026993525.1 Saprospiraceae bacterium | reverse complement strand
AAATCAAGTTCGGGATCGTGAGACAAGCTCTCGACCATCAATCCCGAATCAAGTTCGGGATCGTGAGGCAAGCTCACGACCATCAATCCCGAATCAAGTTCGGGATCGTGAGACAAGCTCTCGACCATCAATCCCGAATCAAGTTCGGGATCGTGAGACAAGCTCACGACCATCAATCCCGAATCAAGTTCGGGATCGTGAGACAAGCTCACGACCATCAACAATTCAACAATCTCAACAATTCAACAATTCACCAGCTATGCTCAACCACGAAATTGACTACCAACTCTACGGCGAGGAGATGCAATTCGTCGAAATCGAACTGGACCCGGAAGAGACCGTTGTAGCCGAAAGCGGCAGCTTTATGATGATGGACGACGGCATCGAAATGCAAACCATTTTTGGGGACGGTTCCGGACAGGACAAAGGACTGATGGGCAAACTGTTCAGCGCCGGCAAACGCCTGCTCACCGGTGAAAGCCTTTTTATGACCGCTTTTACGAATGTGGATGTCATCAAAAGAAGGGTATCATTTGCAGCCCCCTACGCAGGCAAGATCATCCCGCTGGACCTGTATGAATTGGAAGGGAAAGTGGTCTGCCAGAAAGACGCCTTCCTTTGCGCAGCGAAAGGCGTCAGCATAGGCATCGAGTTGCAACGCAAACTCGGCACCGGCATTTTCGGTGGCGAGGGCTTCATCATGCAAAAGCTGGAAGGCGACGGCATGGCTTTCGTCCATTCCGGCGGCATGGTCGTCAAAAAAGACCTGGAAGTTGGAGATACTTTGAGGGTAGATACCGGCTGCGTGGTAGCCTACACCCACTCCATTGATTTCGACATCGAGTTCGTTGGCGGCATCAAAAACACCATCTTCGGCGGGGAGGGGCTTTTCTTCGCAAAAATGACCGGCCCGGGATCCGTATGGCTGCAAACCCTGCCCATCAGCCGGCTGGCCAACAGAATCCTACGTTACGGAAGAGGTCCCCGCAAGGAAGAGGGCAGCATTCTCGGCGGCCTCGGCAACCTGCTGGATGGAGATGGAATCTGATGTGAGAGTAGGGTGTATCCCGACATTCGTCGGGGCTGCCCTGTCTGACGGCCAGCCCGTCTGGCCAGCCGGACAGGGACAGGGCAGGCTTCGGCAGGGTGTAGGGTGTAGAGTGTAGAGAGTAGGGAGTAGGGAGTAGGGAGTAGGGAGGAGGGTTAGCTCCGTGGAATTCCGAGATAAAACTCTGTGGAACTCTGTGTAAAAACTCTGTTCAACTCTGTGGTTTTAAAGAGTAGGGAGTAGGGAGTAGAGAGTAGAGAGTAGAGCGAGTCTTTTCATCCCTCATTCCTCATCCCTATCAGTAAAAAACCGCTACTTCTTCCAGTTTTTTCCTTTTCAGGTCGGGCACTTTCACTTCATCAGCCGGGTAACCGACCGGGATCAGCAGAAATGGGCGTTCGTTTTCGGGGCGGTTCAGGATTTTCTGAAGAAAATTCATGGGACTGGGCGTGTGGGTCAGAGAGACCAGCCCGGCATTGTGGATGGCAGTGAGCAAGAAACCGCATGCCAGCCCCACCGATTCATTGACATAGTAGCATTTGCGGCGGTTTCCTTCTACATCGATCTCGTAGGCCTTTTTGAATACCACGATCAGCCAGGGAGCGATTTCGAGAAATGGCTTGTGCCAGTCGGTTCCCAATGGAGCCAGGTCCCGGAGCCATTCCTCGCTCATTCGACGGTGGTAGCTTTCGTGTTCCTCCTTTTCAGCCGCCTCCCGGATTTGTTTTTTGATTGCGGGATCAGCTACGGCGCAGAAGGTCCAGGGTTGTTTGTGGGCTCCGGAAGGCGCCGTGGATGCGGTCATAATGAGGTTCTCGATGACTTGTTTCGGAACGGGCTTGTCGGAAAAGGCCCGCACGGTGCGGCGGCGGTTCATGTAGTGGAAAAAATCCTGACTTCTGTTCAGGGTTTCTTCTTCAGAATATTTGACCGGAGTATAGCTGATGAAAGGAAAGGTGCCGTTGCTGTCCATTTGTGATTATTTTTCTGGAAGGATGACCGGCACAAAGGTGTGAAATTCTGTTTGGCTTGTGGATAAAAGCCAGCCGGCCAGAAAATTTCTGGCCGGCTGATGACATAATGGTACTTGTAAGGACAGGTATTTTACATGGCTTTGCGACTCCTGTCATCACCACTGAGGTGAATCAATCTGCTGCGCTCGCCTGAATTCTTGTCATGGAATTTCGCCCCGGTCAATGCAGCAAAGAACAAAAAGAATCCGACAATTGCCAACCACCATTGCCCGGTGAAACCGGCGATGATAATGACAGCCATCATGGCGTAATACCGAAGGATCATTTCAGCAAGATTTGTTGCATACAGCTTCATGGTGAGGGAGTTTTATGGTTAAACAATGATTTTGCGCAAGTTAGAAGTTGACAATCATCCATAGCGATGAGCCTGCTCACCCCGGAGAAGTGACTTTTGTCACCAATTTGTCATGAAAATTGAAATAAACAGCATCCATTTTTGCAACCTATTTCACGCATTGGTGTTCATTGGCCTGTATTTGAAACTTGAATCATCCGACAATGACAAAATTCCTGACGCTTCTTTTCGCCATCTTCATGGCAACTTCAACCATTGCCCAACAGCCCCACAGGGGCAGCCGGGGCGGCAAGCAACAACCCTCCATCACCGGTAAAATAACCGGTGTCGTTCTGGATTCTCTTACCAATCAGCCGGTAGGGTATGCCACCATTGTTCTGACCGACCCAACAACGGGTAAAGAAATGGACGGCACCGTGACCAATGATAAGGGACACTTCAAATTTCCTTCTGAAAAATTGGGAACCTACAAGGTGCACATATCATTTCTCGGTTACGACTCCAAAGTGATCGAGGGGGTGAAACTGACCGGTGAAAAACCCGATTTCGAAGTGGGAACCATCAAATTGCGCCCCTCTGCACTGATGCTGGTGGAGGCAACCGTCACAGGTGAAGCTTCCGTGGTTGAGAATAAGATTGACCGCATCGTTTACAATGCCGACAAGGATGTGACACTGGGTGCAGGCGATGCCACTGACCTGCTGCGCAAAGTGCCTTTGCTTAGTGTGGACCTGGATGGCAACGTGAGCCTGAGAGGCTCCAGCAACATCCGCATCCTCATCAATGGCAAGCCAAGCAGCATGTTCAACGGCAACGTGGCAGATGCCCTGAAAATGTTTCCGGCTGAGCAGATCAAAAGTGTTGAGGTGATTACCGCCCCCTCTGCCCGCTACGACGGAGAAGGCACCGCCGGCATAATCAACATCATCACCAAACGGAGCAGGGTTGATGGCTTCACCGGTTCCTTCAACCTGGCCCCGGGCAACCGCAGAACCAACGCCTCTCTCAACCTCAACGCAGCCAAAGGCCGCTTCGGGGTCAATGGCGGAGGTTACGCCGTTTACTCTTATCCCAGGGATGGCATCTTTGTATTTGAAAGAGGAGCTTTGGTAAATGGTGTCCGCCAGGCACCCGACCTTACCCAATACGGAAAAACCAATACCAGCCGACTTGGTTTCAGGGGGAATTTTGGAGCCTATTACGACATCAACGCCTACAATTCCATCAACTCCAGCATATCTTTTGGCGGGTTCACTTTTGACCGGGATGGCAACACAGAAGCTACCAATATTTTTAATGCCATCGAGGAAATATCCAACCGAAACAACGAGTCTAAAACGCTCAACAGCCGTTTTGACTGGACCACGGACTACATCAAACGATACCCCAACAGCGAAAGAGAATTCAGCTTGTCTTTTCAACTGAACGGAGACATCAGCACCGCCGACAACATACTCATCCAGACCGGCAACCAGGAATACCTCAACATCGATGAAAAAAGCCAAAATGACGGGCTGAACCTGGAAACCACCTTCCAGACAGATTACATACATCCGTTCAGCAAAGCGGTGAAATTGGAAACCGGAGCCAAAGCAATTCTCAGAAACATCACCAGCGATTTTTATTTCGACGATTACAATTTTGACACCGGAACCTACGAGCGGGATTTCAGCCGCTCTGACGAATTCGACTACAGCCAAAACGTGTTTGCAGGATACATCTCACTGAATGCAAAGCTCGGTGAGAAATACGGCCTGCTTGCCGGCACCCGTTACGAGCGCACGGAAATTGAAGGCCACTTCAAATCTGATGAAAACACCTTTAGCAACAGCTACTCAAACCTGCTCCCCAGCATTACGGTTTCCCGGAAACTCAAAGGTTTTTCCAGTGTAAAGCTCAGTTACAACCAACGCATCCAGCGCCCCAGCCTTCGCTTCATCAACCCCTACGTCAACCAACAAGACCGCAACAATATCTCCTTCGGCAATCCCCAGGTCAAGCCAGAGCTCTCACATAATTTTGAAACGGGTTACAATACCTTCATCAAAGGTGTTGTACTCAATTTAAGCCTGTACTACCGCCATACCACCGACGTCATCCAGCAAATCCTCGACGTGGATTCCATTTCCATCTCTACCTATGACAATGCCGGCACCGACAACTCGATCGGGTTGGGCCTTTTCGGCAGCGGCACCATCCGGAATATCTGGCAATTAAGGGGCAATGTGGATGTCCGCCGGGCCGACCTCAAAGGCATGGTGAACGGGTTCGAGGCCGCCAATACGGGTTATGAAATGAACTCCTTCCTGAGCAGCACCTTATCGGTTACCAAAAAGACCAAAGTTGAACTTTGGGCCATGATCAGAACGCCCCGAATCACACTGCAAGGCACCCAGGCCACTTTCTGGATGTACAGCATAGGTTTCCAACAAGAACTCTTTGGAAAACGCGGCAGCCTCGGAATCCGGATTGCAAACCCCTTCCACCGGGCTCTGCACTTTGATTCAGACCTCGAAGGCGAAGGCTTTTACCAGATATCCAAATTTGAATATCCCTTTCGCTCCTACTCCCTCAGTTTCAAGTATCAGTTTGGCAAACTGGACTTCAAAGCCAAAGAGCGCCGCAGCCGGGTGAAAAACGACGACCTCAAAGGCAATGGCAATGAGGAGCAGAACTTTTGAGGTTTTTGTCCCGAGGCAAACTCGGGATCGAGGTTTTTGGGCCCCCGTCAGGCGCTGACTTGCGCTCAGCTCCTGAA
>JALWSS010000108.1 GCA_026993525.1 Saprospiraceae bacterium | reverse complement strand
GGAGGCTGGGTGGCAGGGGAGGGGGTGGTGGGGAGGATTGTGACCGGTTGAGTATTTGGTAAGGGCTCATTTAAGCCAGGGTCGGGTTTATTGAGGGGTAATTCAAATAGATTCACAACTTCACCCTCAGCCCGAGCAGCACTTCTCGTGGCAGCTCATACTTTTCCAGTACTTCTCCAGTAGCTTCATCTACGATGGTTTTTACCTGGTTGTGTTCTTTGAGGAATTTTTCCCGTTCCTTTTTTGCTTTGGTCAATTGTTCGATTTGTGTTTTCAGTTTTGTCCATTGTTCATCCACCGAGTAGTCAATTTTGGTGCGTTTGGAGATGGTCAGGGTTGAGGCATCGTAATTGATGTTTTTCATTCCCTTTTCGATGGCTTTGGCCAGGGTGGGCTCTTTGAGGTTTTTGATGAGGCTGTTGAGGTAAGTTTCGTAGCGTTTGAGCTCGATGTAAACCCTCAGCAGGTCGTATTTCCCGCTTTCGACGATGGCCCGGGCGTTTTCCTCAGCCAGTGCCTCAATGTCTTTTTTGTGAAGGTGCCTTTCCAGGCTGCCCAGTTGGCGAACTATTTTTCCCATCTGATAACTATTTGTCTGTTGCGATTCCCAAATGTAAAAAGTCCATTGCAAAAAACCGGCTTTTCGGAACCTGTTTCGAGCTTGTACGGCACCGCTTTGGTATGGCCGGGAGGGCTGACAAGCACTGACAAAAATCACCCTTTCAAAACTTTTAGTCTCTGGTATTCATCGAATTCCGCTCTATCTTTCGGCGGTCAATGATGATTGAAAACGGGCTTATGAAATGTATAGGGATTTTGAGAAACATGCTGTTGGTTAGCCTTCACATCTTGTCAGTGGCTGTACTCTCAGGGCAGGAGGCACACCTCCACTACGTCGGTTCTTCCACCATCGGGAATTACATTGCCGATGCCGATTCGGTTTACACCAAAGCGTGGTTCGACCTGAACACGGCCCCTGAAAGTGCGGGTGGCGAGTTGGCCATCGTGGAGGGGCGTTGTGACCTGGCCGGGGTGGCCAACATCCCTTCGGCAAAAACCCTGCAACGGGGGGTGGCCAGTGCCCTCATCGGGTGGGATGCCATAGCGGTGCTTACCCACCCGGACAACCCGGTGAACAACCTCACCCTCAGTCAACTGAAAGGCATTTTTACCGGACAGATCACCAACTGGAAGGAGCTGGGTGGGCCGGACCTGGAAATTCACCCGTACATCACGGCCGTTGAATCGGCCACCCACAAGGTGTTCCGGTCGGTGGTGCTTGGCAGCGAGGATTACGCCGCTTGTGAAACGGTGGTGCCCGATGCGGACATCCTTAATCACCTGCAAAATGACCCCGGTGGGATAGGCCACCTCAGTTTTTCATTTTTGACGAAGGAAGAAAAAGTAAAAGTGCTGAGGGTGGATGGCCAGCCACTGCGCCTCACCAACCCAGCCTATCCCATCACCCGGCCACTGTACCTGCTGTGGTGGCCCGGCCGCAGCGAGGTGGCCGCCTTTGTGGAGTGGACCCTCTCCGCCGAGGGGCAGCGACTGGTGATGAAGCGGTTCATCGGGGCCCGGGAGGGCACCATTAAGGTAAACGACGAGATGGGCAGCCTGGTGGTATTTACGCCTACCTATGCCGTGGAGGATGGCGGCACTTTTTACTACCCGCATTTGCCCTACGAGATTTACACGGTTGAGCGTAAGCTGGTACGAAGGGTGTCTAACCGACTGAGTCTCAACGACGAAACTCCCACGAGGGTACAGTTGCCCCCGGGCAGTTACATCATCAGAACCCGCAACCGGCAGGGCGAAGACCACGAGGTGTATGTGGTGGTGGAGGCCGGCAAACTCACCAGGGTGAACAACTGGCAACCTGTTTTACCGAAGGAAGAAAACAACACGGCGCAAAGCCCCCGATCCAGCGATCTTCGCCAACTGGACCGCTACAAATCCCTGCAACCCTACGGCGACCTGCGCATCCGTGCCGAACAGGACTACCGTGGAGACAACAACCGTTTTCGCGGCAGATTGCGTTTGCGGGGTGGGGTAGGGGCCGTCATCACTCCTTCGGTAAAAGTGGATGTGCGCCTGGTGACCACCTCCAACCCCGATGACCCCAATTCGCCTTACGCCAACTTTTCCGACGGATTCAACCAGGTGCAGGTGGTCATTGACCGGGCTTATCTAATGTACCAGCCCGCGGCCTTGAGCCACTTTGCTTTGTGGCTGGGCAAAATGCCCAATGTGCTGGCCAACTCCACGGTGTATTCAGAGCTGACCTGGGACGACGACCTGCAACCGGAAGGCATGGCCATGACATTGCGGAACCTGGAAACCGGCAAAAGCCGTCTCAATGTTTTCGGAGGCGCATTTCTGCTTTCAAATATCCTGAATACCGGAAAGGGGCAGTGGCTGCAAACCGGTCAGCTGACGATGAGCAGCACTTTGAAAAACAACCTGGAACTGACCCTGGCGGGCGGGGTTTATCACTTCAGCCATGTAAAGGACAGCGAGGTGAATGCGCTGCCGTTTGATGCCAATGCCGGCAATGCGGTGTACACCCGTTGGGAACTGGAAGGAACAGACAGCGTGCAACGTACCCGCTACAAATCCGGCTTTACGGTTCTTGACAATTTTTTTCTGATGAAGCTGCCGCTACGGCATAAATCCCTGCACCTGAAAGGGCAACTGATCTACAATCCATCCGCAAATGGGGATAATACGGGCTTTGCTGCCGGCTTCAGCTGGGGCAGCCTCAGTGGGGCCGGTGAGTGGAGGATTTACTACCAATACCAGCAAATTCACCAGGACGCTGTTTTCTCGCCATTCGTTCAGGATGATTTCCTTCGGCAAACCAATTTCAACGGCCATGTATTCGGCATCGCCCGGGCCTTTGATGCCAAAGTATCCCTGCACTTCTGGGGCCTTGTCAGCCAGAACAGAACGGCGGATGCCAAAGGCCAATCCCGCTTCAGGTTGGATCTGAATGTGAAGATTTGAGAATTGACAGGGCATGGCAGCCCTACACCCTACACAGGGATGAGGGATGAGGAATGAGGAATGAGGAATGAGGGATGAGGGATGAGGAATGAGGAATGAGGGATGAGGGATGAGGGATGAAAGGGCTAGTACCTCCAAACCCTACTCTCTACTCTCTACTCCCTACTCAGGGATGAGGGATGAAAGGGCTAGTACCACCAAACCCTACTCTCTACTCTCTACTCCCTACTCAGGAATGAGGGATGCCCCGATAGCCATCGGGGGAGGGATGAAAGGGCTAGTACCACCAAACCCTACTCTCTACTCTCTACTCTCTACTCCCTACTCAGGAATGAGGGATGAAAAGCACACAGGTCAATTCCGGGGTAGCGCCCCCAACTCTACACCCTACACCCCCGTCTGGCCTGGCGCCAGCCTGTCCGGCGGCCAGACGGGCCGGACAGGCTACACCCTACTCCCTACACCCTACTCTCTACTCCCTACTCCCTACTCCCTACTCCCTACTCCCATATATTTCTACCTTTGGCTGCATTCCAATTATTATTAATCAGGGGTTCACAATACGATCACTATGTCATTTGTCAGAAAAAGATTCAAAGGTTTAGGTTTACCGGAGTTGATAGCCATTGCTTTGGGTGGCATGGTTGGTGGCGGGATTTTTACGATCCTCGGTATTTCAGTTTCGTTAATCGGCAGCCTTACGCCCTTTGCAATAATGATTGGCGGTTTTGTTGCAACGTTGGCGGCATATTCTTATGTCAAACTCGGGCTGTATTACAAAGACGAAGGGGCTACCTATTCCTTTTACAAAAAGACCTACAAAAATTCTCATTTTTCAGCATCGGCCATAGGTTGGTTCATCACCTTCGGGTATATAAGCACGCTGGCCTTGTATGCCTACACTTTTTCTTCCTATACACTTAGCAGCACTGAGTTTGCTTCAAACGAATGGGTCCGGAAATTTGTGGCAATTGGAATAATAGGCTTGTTTGTGGTTATCAACCTGTGGAGCGTGAAGGGTATGGGAAAGGTGGAAGACCTCATGGTTTATGTCAAGCTCATAATTTTGGCACTGGTGTCGGTGCTGCTGATCACCCATGGAGATAAAGACTTCAACGGTTTTTTGTCCGAGATCAGGCATGATTTTTCAAATACCAGCTTGCACTTGATTTTGATAGTGTCAGCAATAACTTTTGTAGCTTACGAGGGCTTCCAGCTTGTAATTCATGCAGTCAATGAGATGAAAGACCCGGAGAAGAACATACCTCGAGCTATTTACAGTGCCATTTTCCTGGCAATATTGATTTACGTGATCATCGCCATTGGGGCATTGTTTGCAATTCCGGCCCGGGAGCTGATTGATAAAAAGGAATATGCCCTTGCAGCCGGTGCTAGTGAGGCCATTGGACCCCTGGGTGCCAGTCTCGTTATTGCCGGTGCCATTCTGGCAACTTCAAGTGCCATCAGCGGAACCGTTTTCGGCTCTTCACGCCTCATGGCAGTGATTGCAGAGGATGGATATTTGCCCAATATTTTTGCCAAAAGAAGGGGGCATATTCCGCACTATGCCATTCTGGCAATGTTCTTATTTTCAACTGCTTTGATATTGACAGGAGGCTTGCAGTTGTTGCTTGAGTTTGGCAGTATTACTTTTCTACTGGTATCATTTTTAATGGCGCTTGCAAACCATAAAATACGGGATAAAACCGGGTCTTCTTCCGCGCTTACAATATTTTCTGTTATCGGGTTGGGCGTTGGTGCTGCGTTGATTCTGTATTATGAATTTATGACCAATAAAATCGTTCTTCTTTTTAGTGCCATGCTCTATTTTTTACTCGCACTTGGCGCCTGGATATACGCCAAAAAGAAAAGTCGAATATCCCAAAATATTTGATTGTTTTTACATTGCAAAAGGCATTGCATGAAGCGGTTGGCCTCTAATCCCAGTTCAGGGATGAGGAATGAGGAATGAGGGATGAAAGGGCTAGTACCTCCAAGCCCTACTCTCTACTCTCTACTCCCTACTCAGGGATGAGGGGTGAGGGATGAGGGATGAGGGATGAGGGATGAGGGATGAGGGATGAAAGGGCTAGTACCTCCAAACCCTACTCTCTACTCTCTACTCTCTACTCC
>JALWSS010000107.1 GCA_026993525.1 Saprospiraceae bacterium | reverse complement strand
CAGGCGAAATGGATGCCCCTCCCAAAAGAAAAATCGAATCATCCATGGTGAAATGCTCCAGATGCTGCAACTCACCCGTGCAGCGGTCGAAGTCGTAAATGTCTATGGCGTTGCGGGGGTTGAAGCGAATGTCGTGTTTGACATATTTGGTGCCATCCGGTGAAAAAACAGCATTCCCGACCGACCCCTTTCCAAGTGTCAACCCGGGACCGGCATCCTGTTTGCCCAAATTGGCAACTCCCTGTGATGTGAGGAGAAGCCGGTATACGACATTTGTATAATTATCTTCCTCTGGCACAATGATCCACCAGTCTCTCCCATTGCCGTGCTTGCAGGCTATTATCTTTCCATGTGCAAGGGTATCATCAATGATTACCTGATCCTTCTCGATGACAGCTCCTTTTCCCATATTTAAGCTTATATCCACAACTGAATAAAAAAGTTTTCGTACATGATAACTTGGGCCGTTTGGCTGAGGATCGAATTCTATTGGCTCATAAAAAACATAGTAAAGGCTGTCACTTCCCGGGGCAGGTAAAATAATGGCACCCTGGGGAATGGCCATTCCGGTTTCTTTGTAGAGGTAGGTAATACCATAATTATTAATACTATCCCCATTCTCCATCACCTCATGCGTGGCATCGGCTATGTAAATGCCGTTGGTGTAAAAAAGAAGATTGCCCTCCAGATCAGAGATACTGGTGTTCGTAAAATTGAATGACATACCATCATCCAATTCAAGGTCTGTGATAGCTGGCGGTGCCACGTTAAAATCAATGGTCATATTGTTTTGAAGTGGGTGAGGATTCTGACCATGATAGCCCAACACCCAGATATAATCGTAGCGTTGGGCAGGCAAATCCATACAGACTGTCAACAACCAGGCAATACAAATCCAGTTTTTCATATCAAATAAAAAAAGCCGGGGCAGTACCATTCAGTACTGTCCCGGCTGATTAATCAGTTAGCGAATGATGACTAATTTATCAGTAAAAATTTTCCTTCCGTTGGAGTAAATGGCAACAATGAAGGTACCTTCTTCAAGTCCTGATGTATTCAGAGTAACAGAAGGAATTTCACCCGGTAACACTTTCCTTAGAACCGACTTACCCAATGAATTGAAGATGAAGATTTCTGTATCTTCTTCAATGGTAGGAGGCTTCACAACAGTCACCTTGTTTTGAGCGGGATTGGGGAATAAAGCAAAGCCTGAATGCTCGATTGTCATTTGAGACTCACTGCGTTCACCGATTTGCTCACAAAGCATCTCATCGTCGTAAACAGAATCCCGCACCATGGCCAGCAAGCTACGGGCCTTGAAAACGGCGCTGCCGCCCGTCAGCGGGCATTGATTGGCGATGCTCTCCAAACCGGCCAATTGTGTTCCGTCAAATTCTGCTATTCCCTGAGCTATGGTGTTCAGGTATATGTCTTTAACGATACGCTCATTCAGTTCGTAAACAGAGTCAGTGGCAATTGTGGCATTCTGGGTGGCCAGCGTCGCAGCATCCAAAATTCGCTGGCTCATAACCGGCTGCATCAGGGTATCCAGGGTCGTTTCAGTGTTTTGCAGCACCTGCATGGCCACAGACCGCTGCTGCACCAGCGCGGTATCGTACCCGCCCACCTGCAACAGGCTGTCAATGCCGCCTATTTCTTCCATGCGAACACTCAGGGTGTCGAAATTGACGCTGACCTGGGTGGCGGTTTGGGCCGGTATTTCGTACAATGCCTCCATGCCCGCTTCGATGGCCGCAAAACTTCCGACGGTGGAATTTGCCGTGGCATTGTAAAAGGACTCGAAAAGGCTGCCGGGAGCGATGAGGGCGGGATTCTCCGCCAGCTTGCCGTACAAATAGCGCCGCGCTAACCAGTTGGTCACTCCCTCGAAATCAGTGGTTATGAAATTGCCGGTAGCAATGGTCGTGTCCAGGCCGTACAAACCATCCACCGGAAACGGGGGAAGTCCGGTGATGCAGGTGCTGATGAGCTGACATTCTTCTGAGGGTGAACCGCTTACTTCTGTAAAAAACCATAATTCCTGCCCAGGCGGCAAAAACGGACGATAGGTGCCGGAGGTGCCGGTATGCACGGTGAATTGGGACTGTGTCCAGTCTGACAGGAAAGGAGACAAATGCTGTGCCCCGTAGCTTCCGAAGGAGCCTTTCCAGATATTTCCCCTGTGGGTTTGCTGGCCGATGGCAGCGGAGGTGGAGAGCTGAAGCCCAAAGTCGTTGCCTTCAAAAGTGTTTTCCTGGAAGCGTTCGGGGGCGAAGCTGCCCATGGTAAAGTACACGCCCTTCGCCGTGTTCGAGACCCCGTTGCACATCTGGCGGGTCAGTTGCCCATCCCATATTTCTATTCCGAAGGTCTTGTCGTAATTCGGCAATGGTGTAGTTACTTCATTGCAAGTTAATGCACTACTGTTGTCGTTATTGACCCTGATGCCGGTAAAGCCTGAAAGGCCCAGGTTGGCCGAAACCTTATTTTCCATGATATGGGCGGTATTGTTTACATTCAGTTCAATGCCCCTGGTCTTTGGTGCTTTTAAAATCACGTTGTTCAGACTGATGTTCAAACCCTTTTCTGATACAGGGCCAAGGTTCATCATATTGGACTGTATGCCGATGCCACCGGCCACTTCTATGTCATTGAGTGAAACCCATACATTAGTGTTCGGGGACATCTGGTTCAGTTCCACACCCCTCGCCCAGCTTTCTATCCTGTTGTTGAGTACAACGGCTTTTGGGTAATTGGCTATCAGTTCAATGCCTGTGTTCGCCCTGATGTTGTTGTCTTTGATGTAGTCCACCCGGATGCCTTCGAGCCTCATGGCTTTGGAGCAAAGGCTGAAGCTGAGCGGCTCGGCATCTTTTCCGAAGCCCTTTTGCTGGAAGTTATGAGATGAGCTATGGTCTTTCACCCTGATACCATAGCCTGCCATCCAGTCAAAGTATCCATTTTCCCAGATGTTGGTAAACTGGTTTTTGGTAACCTTGAGGCTGGTGGCATTGGCGTAAATGCCGTTGCTGAGGTTTTTAAAGACATTGTTCAGGGAATGTACGGGATTGGCGCTGGTTTGGATCCAAACACCCGCAAAGGCTGTCTCATTGCCAGCCGGCAGGGACAGGTTCAGGGGCATGTTTGCCGGAGCAGGCAATATGGAAGTTCCTCCGTCAAAGGAATTTCCGTAAAATGCGTTGAAATTCGTCAGCCCTCCGACAGTTACGGGGCCATCCACCTGCACACCGACGAAATTCCGGTTGAAAGTACTGTTGGTGATTGACAAATTGCCGCCGCCAATGGCATGAACGGCGGTATATCCGTCTTCGATGGTGGCGTTGTCAATGATCAGGGTAGCACCTTCCTGCACTTCTATGCTCTCCCACAGTTCGCTGCAGCCAAAGAGATGGGTTCCATTGGTGATTTCCAGCTTGTTCCCTGGTTCCACTACGATTTTGGCTCCGGGGTTCATTTTGAACAGGAAACCATCCAATGAAAAATCCTCATCAATATTCAACACGCCATCCAATTCAATTTCCTTGGACTGCAGATTCACAGTAGAGATATTGACAGGGCTTGTTGAACCATTAATATAGGTAAATTCAGGAACAAGAATCGTGACTTTTGAAAGGGGCTGAGTTGCAAGTCCATCCCCATTTATATTAATTGAACTGGCAGTGCCGTTTCCTGGACCCGTAGGTGTTTCCTTAACCTGGAGTGTGAAATGAAATTCCTTGCATTCTTGTACTGCATAAGGAAGTGTGCTTACAAGTTCATACGAATTCAAAGGGGGATTATTTACATCCTCTAACACAGGAAAATCACTTGGCGGCAGGTAAGTGAAACGATTTCCATTGAAATTTACTCTGACTTCCAGGTCCTGAGGATCACACGAATTACATATAGTCACGGTATAATTGATGATGTCTCGTCCACTGCAACCTGGAATTGGCCGAATGTTGTCAACCGTAATCATTCCTGTTTCATAGCAAACCGGGCATGTGGGGAGAGGCTGAGGAGTACCGAGGCAATCATTGCAGTGATTATTGATGGTCTGCTCAAATGTTTCAAACGAACAGGATGATAAGGAAGCTATGTTGATGTCTGCTTGTCCTACGCCGTCAGAACACATCAGTGGACTTAAATTTTGATCATCACACAAACTGGAGCAAGGGGTGGATTCTAACTCGCCAGATCCCAGAAGATGGCCTAACTCATGAGCGAATTTGAATGCTGCCCTTGCATCAGCCACGGTAAACTTATCAATCAAACCTACATTGACTTCGTTGGGTTGACTGTTGGGGCCACAAACACTTCCGGTAGCCTGCCCTCCACCTCCTGCATAGTCTTTTGCTGCGAGCAGGAAAATAGCATCCTTGGGAATACAAGGCCTGTGCATGTTCCAGTCTGCGTTCATTTCTGAATAAAGTGTTACGATACCATCGCAACAAAATGGATCCTGTGTTTCCCAAATGATAGGGTCACCTGCTTCTGTCCCTCTCACAACTATGTGAAAATTAATACCAAGTTGGGAAGAAAAGAATCCTTCTACGATATTAACCAATGACAAAATTTCCTGTCTCGCCAGCTCTGCATCCTCGTCATGGTTCAAATACAATAGATAATCTCCGTGAATTCCGAGTTCTAAGTAAACATCGCTACAACTGAAGCCACTGCTACGAATGTTAACCGGAGCATATCCAACTTCATAACATATTACCGCTTTCGAATCACTACCAGGTAATATAGAAGTTAGGGAACGCAAAAAATACCTTTTGCCATTGTTAGTCAAATAGCCATTAAGGAACTTGTCCGAGATGTACAACCTCACATCATTTCGAAAATCATCATCCATGTGTCCCTTGTAAGTATTACAGACATCAGAAGCACAATTTCCGGCTTTCAGGTCATTCTCAGTAATTGATATTTTCCACCTGAATTCATGACCCAAGTTCATCTCAATTATGCTGAGCCTTCTCCTATTTGACTTCAAAGTACTATTCAGTTCATCGAGATTAATAGAATACAAGTTAAAGGATTCAATGCCTAATTTTTCTTGAATAAGAAATGCTTGCGCTTCTGTCGCCTTTAGTTTTTCTCCTCGAAAAATGTTTTGACTGTAAATGCTTTGGTCAAAAGTAAAAACCAATACTGCAGCAACCAAAAGTTTGAAGGGTTTGGCTTTCAAGCAGTTGGAGAGAGAGAGAGAGAGAGAGAGAGAGAGAATGTAAATGAATTGTTGGAAAAAACAGATTCGCTTTCATAATTCAGGAATTTAAAGGTTTGAAAAATCAGTTGAATCGTGTTTTGGTGAGAAGAGAATAGAGAGACCTCCTTACTTTTTTTACAGCTACTCCACAGTTTCTTCTTAGACTATTCTGACTTCCCGGGCTGTTGGTGCAGGCCTGATTTGCACTATTTCACCTGCACCGGCACATGACAAATATAAACAATGTAAGCTACATCTCCGGCAAATGCCCAGGAATTGTCATCGGGCTTACTTTTTCAGTTCGGTTTGGGGTGGTCGTTCAGGTATTTGGGGTGCTGAAGCCTTGCGGCAATTCATTCCTACCGGGCTACCTGCCAGTGTTTTTGCCACTACCCCAAATTGTCCCCCCAGCAACACTTTGAACCGAATCGGCAATTTTCCTTTGCTTTGCCAAAGCAAATTCACGCAGGTGGTGTTGTCCGGTCATTGCGACGAAAAGATGAACGGAAACGCAACCGATCAAACCGGAAAAATCCAACATGGAAAAAGAGCACTATTTCAGCAAAGACGAATTGAAGCGCTTTGGCAGCATTCGGGAATTTCAAAAGGCCATGGGCGACAAGTTTTTCGACTGGTACGGCGAGGTGATGAAAGACGGCGCCCTGACGGCCCGTGAGAAGGCCCTCATTGCACTGGCCGTGGCGCATGCCATCCAGTGCCCGTATTGCATAGATGCCTACTCCAGCGGCTGCCTCCAACACGGCGCCGATGAGGAGCAGATGATGGAAGCCGTGCACGTGGCTGCTGCCATCAGAGCCGGCACCTCACTGGTTTACGGGGTTCAAATGATGGACCATGTGAAAAAACTCACCATGTAATTTCCCTTCGGCAAACGACAACCGGAACAACCTCTTACAGCATGTCTATTCACCAAAAATCAAAATCCCTGGCTGCCCGTGGCAGTGAACTGTCCCAAACCTTCATCCAGTTGGAGGTACTCAACAACAAAGACCTCATGGACGAGGGCTTTCCACTGTTTTCTCAACGGGTGGAGAAAGCCGGATTTGCCCCCCTATGCGCCACAGGCATCGGGATTTTCCAAATCAACATTGGCAAGCTCTGCAACCAAACCTGCGCCCACTGCCACGTGGATGCCGGCCCCGACCGCAAAGAGGAGCAGATGTCGAAAGCCCATCTGGAAAAATGCCTGGAGATCATCGCCGCCAATCCGGACATCCACACCGTGGACATCACCGGCGGAGCCCCGGAAATGAACGCCCATTTCCGCTGGTTTGTGGAAGAAGTGAGTAAACTGGGCCGAAAGATCATTGACCGCTGCAACCTCACCATCATCGTGGCCAACAGGAAATACCACGACCTGCCGGCGTTTTTTGCGAAGCACAAGGTAAATGTAGTATCCTCCCTGCCCTATTTCAGCAAGCTGCGCACCGACGCACAGCGCGGCGACGGCGTTTTCGAAGACAGCATCAAAGCCCTGCAAATGCTCAACGAGGTGGGCTATGGCAAAGAAGGCACAGACCTTGAACTGGACCTGGTTTACAATCCCTCGGGGGCCTTCCTGCCGGGTTCGCAGCGCTCACTGGAGGAGCAGTTCAAGCGGCAACTGCTGAACCGCTACGGCATCGTTTTCAACAAACTGTTCTGCATCACCAACTTGCCCATCAGCCGCTTTCTGGAGTACCTGCTGGAGTCCGGCAATTACGAATCATACATGCAAACCCTGGTGGAGGCCTTCAACCCCGGAACCATCAGTGGCCTGATGTGCCGCAACACCATTTCCGTCAGTTGGGACGGCTACCTCTACGATTGTGATTTCAACCAGATGCTGGACCTGAAGGTAAAACCGGAATCCTCCCGCCACCTGGATGATTTTGACATGGCCTCGCTGCGCAACCGGGAAATCGTGCTCAACCAGCACTGCTATGGCTGCACCGCCGGCGCCGGCTCCAGCTGCGGCGGGGCTTTGGCGGAGTAAACCATCAACGCAGCACTATCACTTTCCCGACTGCACTGTAACTTTCATTAGCAACCCGGACAAAGTAGAAGCCGGCATCCAAACCACTTATTTGTCCTTTGTCGTTGGAGAGCTCTCCGGTATAAACCAATCGCCCGTTAAGGTCAAATACTGCCACAATGCTTCCCGGCAGGTGTTCATCCATTTCTATAAAAATGGTTCCGGTGGAGGGGTTGGGGAAAAGGCGGAGTTTCGGCTGCTTTTCCCGTTCTGCAACGGCTGTTGCAGGAAGTTCTTCCACCAGGATATTTTCAGTCCGGTTGGTGACAATCGGAGGATTCAAATCAAAATAAATGTAGGCAGTATTTGTAATCAGTGTAGGATCGGGCAAACCGCTTTTTGGAGATACACGGTATTTCACAAAACCTTGACTTCCGAGCCAGTCAACACTTTCCCACAAGAGCAAGATATCACGGAATGTAAACGTCACTACCCCGTTCTTATCCAAAGTAACTTCGCAAGGGTGACTGCTGGAAAGAAGCTCAAATGTTGACCAGTCAAGGTCTGCATCTAATGTATCCCGGATAACCACGTTAAATGCAGTGTCATTACCTGTATTTTGGAACCGAATCAGAAAATCGAGAGGATCTCCCAAAAGAGACATGTTTTCATAATATTCTCCGCTTGGAAAAACCGTTTTGTCATTCGGATCATAAGCGCAAAGAATGGTATCACGAAGCCCTTCTGATTCAAATCCTACGACATTGCCGTTTTCTTCAACGTTGAAAGTTGCACTGCTGAAAAGTTCCTGGCCAAGAAACCCGGCACCGGGAACTTTGAAAATCAGCTTGATAAATTTACATTCATACGGGCCAATCGTACCAATTTCAAATATAAGCGAAGTTGAAGTAGTGGAAGATGGCTCAGGTAGTGAACCCAGGAAATCCAACAAGGGATCCGGGAAAAATTCGAGCTCCCCTGCAAATGGTATCAAGTCTTCGTTACATACACTCACCCACACATTTACTTCCTGCCCGCACCTGAGAAAACCTTGTACTGCACTCAACTTTACATCAATAAGCAAATTCGATGCAAATACTCCGAAGTGCAATGTGTCCACAGAAGTAGTATCAGCTGACACCGAGTGTACCCAGGTAGTTGTTGGGGTAAATTTAGAGTTGGCGGTATCAAATTCAAGAGAAAATTCTCCAGGCCCGGGATAAAATTTATAAATTCCGAAATTTGAGAAAGTGCTGATAGAATCGGGATAAAGATTAATTTTTTCACCCCTCACCAATGGTTCGCTCTGGCCATCTCTGACTCCATTCTTATTTGCATCAAAATACACAGAACCTCCAACAAATATTGGTGGATCAGATTTCGTTGTTGAAATTCCAGTTTCATTAAATACAGAAAGTGAATAAGGATGAATTGACCATATATTCCCATAAGCATCAACCATAAGGTCTCTAATGTGGTTATGTGGAAGAGGAGAATTGTCGGTCCTGTATTGCTCAATAATTTGGCCATTAAATTTATTGAGACCAATCCCAACACCTGAAAACCAATAATTCCCAGCATTGTCCTGCACCATATCTTGAACAAAATTTCCGTTAAATGGCAAATTATAAAACTCCCAATCAATGCCATTAAAACTCAACAAGCCAAACTCATTATCTGTCCACAATTTGTTTTGACGATCAATATAAATCATTACCCCACCAGTCAGAGGGGAGTTGCTGCTATCGTAGATCTCCCAATTGCCTTCCCCATCAAATCGTCCAATCCCCCTGGTCAGTAATGTAAACCAAACATCATCGTTCGCATCCACTTCAACTTCCATCACAGGCATATCAATTGGGGAATTACTCTCATCATAAATAGTCCAATTTCCGCCATGATACCGCCCCAACTGTCTAGAGATAAACGGCACCCATACTGATCCATCCGAGCCAAATGCGAGGTCAAAACTAATTGAGGTAAAGGAGGGGGTTGGAATCACTTCATAACCACCACCACCAAACCTAATAAGAGCATCATGGTCAAAAAGGTCATGGAATATGACATAAACATCGCAGGTGTAAGGATCTACAACCATGGTCGTTGGGGTTCCATCCGCATCAAACTCTGTGGTGTAGTGCTGCTCCCATACCACCCCATTGTAAACGGCAAATCCATAATCTGTAGCTACCCAATAATTCCCATCACAGTCTTGTGTCATTTTACGACAATCAATATCTTCAATTGGAAATATGCGAGTGTCAAACGCCACCAGTTCATCGTGTTTATATTTGTACAGTTTTATATCCAGACTAGATTCGTACGACACCATCCACCAACTTCCGTCTTCGCCAATCTTAACCACCCATGGTGGCTTGCTGTGCGGAGGCAAGTTTGATAAATCCGTTTCATAAAACTCTTCCCAGTCAGAATCATACCTGGCCAGGATGGGATTTGTCTGGTGAAAAGTCTCAAACATAACCCATAATATTCCATCACTGTCAAATTGAATGTCAAAAAAGTATAAATTATCTTTGCTATACACTTGATCAAACTCACCATTAGATACTTTATACACACTACTGGTATTCTCAGAATCACTGGTTCCTATCCATGGATTCCCGTCGGAGTCCAATTCAACCTGGAAGATGTATTCCAACTCTTTGAGGATTGAATTATCAGCATCATAGTATTCCAACACCTGATTTCCATCATACCTGTACAAGCTTAACGAACCTGAAATCCATAACTCCCCATTTTCTGTTATCTCAAACACACGAACAAACAATGTGCTAGCTCCATAAGTGATTTGATGTCTTTCAAACAGACCATCTTCAAAGCTGAACAATGTCGGACAACCTGAGCACCCATTTATCCTCCAGGCTATAAACCACATCTTGCCGTCTGGAGCAAATCTTATGTTATATATTTCTTCAAGTGTATCACCTGTATTTATCAAATAATACTGCGTCCATTCCCCATTGTCAAAGTGGAACAATCCGGCGTTTTCACTGCCAAACCATTTGCTCCCATCCGGTGCCACGGCCACATCCCTGATCCCCAGCCCCCTCAACCCGGAATTAGATGAGATGTATACTTGCTTCGCATTTGTCTCCAAGTCGATGGAGACCAGTCCACCCCGCACTCCAGCCCAAAGCTTTTCGCCATCGGTCTCAATATCATAGATATAATCGTCAGTGGTGTAAACAGCCCATTTCTGGCCCTGGGCTTTGGCAAAAATTGAAATGAGGAAAAAGAAGAACAACCATAAAACCGGATTCCTCCACAAACCATCCTCAAAACGAAGAGGTTTGGGCAGTTTCCCGGACTTACTCAGGGCTCCAAACTCTCTATGCACATTGGACGGGAGTGATGGATTATTCTCAAACCACTTCGAGCCGGGTATGATCGGGGAAATTGAAATACTGTGCATGGCAATATATTTAAGATGAAATACAAATCCTTGCTAATCTGTCCAGGTAGGCGTTATTGCTTTAGTTCCTATAATTTTTCTCCGCTTGTCTTTCTTTATACAGGTTCAACAGTGACTCCTCTATACTCACCGCTCAATGTAATATTCTCAAACTATACTCGACTCGAAGTGGTTTGAGAATAACCCATCACTCTTGTCAAGTTTGGATGGGGAGTTTGGGCGGCGTACGCCGCCCAAACCACTTCGTTTTGAGTATAAAGCACAACCGGAACGATCGAAAAACTTCAAACGCTGCCTTCTTAAACTTCAATGCGGTTCCATTTATGCAAATACAGTTTCCAGGCGGGTTCCTAACATTATATTGCCGGTGCCGGCTCCAGCTGTGGTGGGGCTTTGGCGGAGTGAAGTTTAATGACAAGGGGTTATTGACACATCACAAGAGGCTCAGCAGGCTAAGTTAAACCACTCAGGGCGGGGAAATGCTAATTCAAACAGGCGCTGAGAGTCCCCTGGTTATTGTTTAAACACAAGCGTTTCCATTTTCCGGTAATGCGTTTTGGAAACTATCTGCACCAAATAAGGCCCGGGGTTCCATCCGGCAACATCGAGTTCCAATTGAGTTGAAGAGACATTTTGCTGAAATAACAGTAATCTTCCTCTGAGGTCGTAAACAAAGACCTCCATCTTTTCATTGCCGGGGTTGTAAAAATCAAGGGTAAGATTTGTCGTGGCAGGATTCGGGAACGCCTGTAAGGTCATCCAGGTTTTATCCCAGGAAACTTCGACCGTGTTTGAAAAAGCGTAATTGCCGTTCTGGTCAATTTGTTTCAAACGGTAATATGATTTTCCATTCAGTGGCATGGTATCCTTAATCCGGTAACTATCGCCGGCACCTGTATGTTGTCCTGAAGCAATGCGCATCAACACAACCCAATCAATGGCATTGTCAGAGCGCTGCACTTCAAACCGGTCGTTGTTTTGTTCCAATGAAGTTGCCCATCGCAGTTCAACATAATCAGGTGCGGGAAAGGCCTGCAGGGGCTGTGCATATTCCACCGGCAGGGCGGGGTTGTATTCATCGGCCCCCATGTCAACCCTGGCGTTTTGCACCCTGTTCTCTCCATCCATATCGGTCTCACCGGCGGCAGCGGCAAAAGCCGGGTCACCGCTATCTATGGCCGGAGAAGCGGCATTCAGGTGCAGATCAGGCGTTCCCGGGTTTGCATAGGAAGGGTCGGAGAACAAAGAATTGGCATCTTGCCCCGTACCACTTTGATAAGCGGCGAAATCAGTGTAGTTGCTGCCTTCGTAATTGAATTCAACGGCACCGCTCATGTAAAAGAGGTTGTAATCCAGTGCCAGGTTGATGGAATTGTTGCCATTTACCGCTTCTGCATTCAGCAATATACCGGCAGAATTGGTTCCGTAAAATATATTGTTCTTCAGGGTGCAATTTTCGGTGTATGTGATACTGAGTTCCCCTGTCACCCCGCCAACGCCGCCACTGTTCAGGTCGTTGTTGTAACAACTGTTGTTTGTGAACAGGCAATCTGTCACCTTGCCTGAGCCGCTGGGATAATCATACCCGCCGATGGCCAGTGAAGCATCGTCGTTATTGTATAAAATGTTGTTTCTGACCTTTATACCCGAAGCAGATTTACCGATGTTTTCACAACCGACTTCAATTCCCCATTGACAATCATGCACGGTGTTGTTTTCAATGACGTTATCCCTCCCTCCATCCACATAAATGCCCCCTGCAGTGGCGTAGGGTGATTTACAATTGAAAACGGTGTTGTACCTGATGGTACCATTCCGGGCCTGATCATTGGCGCTGGCCGTGCCCTCATGGCCGATGATTGCGATGCCTATATTGGTTATATCCCTGACGGTATTGTTGGTCACTTCAAAACCATCCACATTGCCATTTACGGCGAGTGCTTCACTGAACCCGGGCCGGCAATCGTGCACAATATTCCCATCAATGACAAGGCCCGAAATAGCACTGCTGCTGTTGGTTCCGAAAACAATAATGGGCTGACTGTTGGTGCTTGCGTTTACCGGTGCATTCGGGTCGCTTGAAAAGTTGATTTTGCTGATGTCGTTATTTCTGAGCTCAATGCCCTGACAGTTGCCTTCCACAATGATTCCCTGTGCGTCCAATTGTTCATTGTCAGAAATATTGAGGCCCTGGATGGTGATATAGCTTTGATCGAAAATGCCGATGATGGCATCCGGGGTGGCTATGCCCGTTCCCGTCATGGTTACCACATCGTTGTTGTAGTTCCTGAAAATGATTGGATTGCCGCTGGTGCCGGAAACATTCACCTCAACTTTTTCATTGTAGGTGCCTGCAAGAATATTCACCACACTGTTGGGGGTGGCATTGTCCATGGCGTGTTGTACGGTGCGCCAGGCTTCGGCAATGGAAGTCCCGGAATTGCTGTCACTACCGGATGTTGAAACATAATATTGCGTTTGGGAGGATAAAAAACCCAGGCAAACACAATTAATAATTGCAAACAAGAATAACCTTTTCATTCCAGGAAGTTGATATTTGTTTGAATTTCAGACCCAACCACTCACAACGACAGTAAAAGTTGAATAATCAGGAATTGTTCAAAAACCCCGCATTAACCACAGCGTAACAGGAGTTAAAAACAGCGTTGAACAAAGTATTCCTCCCAACGGAGCCCGGGCGAAACCCCGGGAACCGACAACAACCTCCATAATCCCCATCCCCGATGAATATCGGGGTCATAATCCCCATAATCCTCAAAATAATCCTTCACACCCCTTCACCCTTCCTCCACAAAATCATCCCAGCGCTTTTCTTTGGGTTCGCCGAGTTTGCCGATGCTATTGGCAACGACCATGGAGACGGTGGCATCGCTGGAAACGTTGATGACGGTTCGGAGCATATCCAGTGGGCGGTCAATTGCGAAGATGAGGGCCAGCCCCGCTTCGGGGATACCGGCTTCCTGCAAAACGATGACGAGCATGACCATGCCGGCAGAGGGTACGGCTGCTGAGCCGATGGAAGCCAGTGTTGCGGTCAGGATGATGCCCAGTTGCGCAGCGAGGCTGAGGTCCATGCCGAAGGCCTGGGCGATGAACACCGCCGCCACTCCCTGGTACAGGGCCGTTCCATCCATGTTGATGGTGGCACCGATGGGCAGCACAAAACTGGCCACCTCTTCATCTACTCCGAGATGTTCCTCCACCCGCTCCATGGTCACGGGCAGCGTGGCTGCGCTGGAGCTGGTGCTGAAAGCCAGCAACTGTGCCGGCGCCATGCCTTTGAAGAAGAAGTTCCACCCGCGACCTGTGAATACCTTTACAATGGTGGGATAGAAAAAGAACAACAGCGCCAGCAAGCCTCCTGCCACACAGGCTGCATAACCCAACAATGCCAGGAATATCTGGGCACTGGGCAGCTCGACGATGAGCGCCGCCAACAGGGCAAAAACTCCGTACGGTGCCGTTAGCATGATCAGGTCTATCATTTTCAACACCACCTCGTTCACGCCGTCGAAAAAGTCTTTGACGGGCTGTGCTTTTTCTTTCGCTATCAGAATGAGACCAACCCCGAAAAACAGAACGAAAAAGATGACCTTGAGCATGTTGCCATTGCTGGAGGCAGCCCCGATGATGTTGTCAGGCACCAGATCAATGAGTGGTTGCAGCGGACCGGCGCTTTTGGCCTCCTCAGCCGATTGTATCCTGGCCTGTGCTCCGGAGCCGAATTTCTCCATCATCTCTGCCCGGGTGGGTTCGTCTATGAGGTAGCCGGGTTCTGCCAGGTTGACGATGATGAGACCGACCGATATTGCCACGGCAGTGGTGACCAGGTAAAAGCCGATGGTTTTGTAGCCCATGGTGGAAAGCTTCGCAATGTCCTCCAGGTCAGAAACGCCTTTGATGAGGGAAGCCACGATCAGGGGGATGGCAATGAGCTTCAACAAATTGATGAAGATGGTTCCAAAGGGCTTTATCCAGTCCACCACGAATCCGTTCCAACCCAATTTGACCGCCAGGGCACCAAAGGCCACACCCAGCACCATTCCGATCAGAATCTTCCAGTGTAGTTCGAGTTTTTTCATATTGTTGAAGCTGTTGAGGCTGTTGATCCCGAAGCCGATACCGAAAGCTTTCGGTATCGGCTTTCGGGAGTTGAAGTGTTGAAGCTGTTGAATTGTTGAATTGTTGAGATTGTTGAGATTGTTGAGATTGTTGAGATTGTTGAGATTGTTGAGATTGTTGAATGTCGAGAGCACTGATTCTCTGCCGGTGCATTTCATCCCTCATCCCTCATCCCTCATCCCTCATCCCTCATCCCTCATCCCTCATCCCTCACCCCTCATCCCTGAATTGTCGGCGCCAAATATAGCCATGCTCCGGAATTTTTCCGGAGCGGTCCGGAAATCCTGTCTTATCCGGCCAGGTAGATGAACAGCAGGAGGCCGAGTAGCAGCAGCGCAAACTCGATCAGTGCGGCGAGGGTCTTGTTTCTGACCTTCAACTGAATCAGTGCGATGATGGAAATGACAAAGCCGGCACCGGTAAAAAGCCCCGTCAGCACCAGGGTGGCTCCCATCATGTTGGAGGCTTCGCCCCGGGCCGCCACCATGGGGTAAAAAATCAGAAAACCGGCGTATAGCACCGTGCCGAGAAGGGCAACGAGTACGCCCCCGAGCACCAGTTTGAGCAAGGGCATTTTTTTGCGAAGCGAATACATACTGCGAACAGCACTGCTGACCACCAGCCACAACGACAGCAGCATAAGGCCCACTACCACTTCATCGGCGTAGTTGCCGGCGAGCTTTTTCAGGGGTTTTTCCAGAAAGGTGAAAGCGATGAACAGCCCGGTCAGCAACAAACCCGACAGGACCACCGTCCGGGCAATGATGCTGTTTTCTGCTTCCGACTTAGAGGTTCGGGCCATAGCGGATTAGTGAATAACTGCCAGTTTGCGGGTAAGCACCCGCCCTTCGGTTGACACGGCAATGTAGTACATTCCCGACGGAAGATCAGCGGTTTGCAGCTCCGTGCTGCTTTTGAAAACCAGCTTGCGCTCACTTCTGACCACATTGCCGAGGGCATCGAAAAGCAGCAGGCTGACCTCTGCGGGCCGGCCCAGTTCAAAGAAAACAGTTGAGTAAGCATCCGCCGGATTGGGAAAAACTTCCACCCCGACCGCCGGTGGCCCTCCGTTCACAACGGCGTTCAATGCGCCGTCAATGACCTGCACCGTGTCCAGTGCATAGGCCGGGCATCCGTCAAGGGAGTTGATTTGGAAACTCACCACAAAGCTGCCTTCCTGCGTGTAAGTGTGCGTTGGGTTTTCCGCCGTTTCGGTCTGGCCATCGCCAAAATTCCACAGGAAAGTGGCCACGGCATCCGGCGAGGTATTGGTAAAGCTGGCAGTGGCATTGTCGGGCAGGAACAATTCTTTTTCGGAAATGTCAAAGCTCACCTCTGGCAAGCTGCTGAACGGCAGCACATCCACAGGCACGGGCGTGCGTTCACAAGGCTCGGCAAATTCAACCACCCAATCGTAGAAATAGTAATAGGCGCCGGGCTCCCCGCCAATGGTGCCGTTGATGCTCAGGATTTCGCCCAGTTGGTAGGGGTAGGCGGCCTGGCTGAGGGTGGCCAGCAGGGGCTTGCCGCCTGTCTTTTTGAGCTGGTAACCTTTGCCGGCAGGCACGTTCCAGTTCAGTTCCACCACATTGGCCCCGGGGGCCGAAGGAAAAAATATCTTTTGGGCCACATTGTGCCCGTCCTTGTCCACCAGTTGCAGGAATCTGCCGCCGGTTTCGGCCACGTAAATTGTCAGCGACTTCAGCATTATTTCGTGGTTCACATCAAAGGTGAGCCCCAGGTCGTCGGCGTCAATGTAGGCGGTATCGCCAAAATCCGGCGTTGCGGGCCCCAGGTGCTCCACATAGCCGGCCTCGGCATAGAAGGTGGTGGGCTCGCTGATTTCAGGCGTTTCGAAAACGGGGCCTTCGCCCAGCAGGTTGCCACCTTCGGGGGCATCGTACCACTTCACGGCATAGCTTCCTTCGCCTGCGGCAACGGTGGCGGTGGGTTCTCCCCGCAGCAGGGCCCGGGTGCCTTCACACACCGCCCAGTTGCCATCGGCGTGGGCCTGGAAGCGGGTTCGTTCCGAAATGTGTACCCGTTTTTTCAGGCGGTTGTTGAGGGGGCGGTCGTCGGGCTGAAGGTTGGGGTTCAGCAGGGTCACCAACACGTCTTTATCGCCTGACGCCACCTCAAACTGTGGCAGCAGCATGCTCTGTCGTTCACCCGGCGCCAGGGCACCCGAAAAGGTTCCGATTGACTGAACACCATCCACCTCTGCTTTCGCTTCGAAGGTAAAAATGGTATCCTGACCTGCATTCTCAAAGGTGACCTCAGGCTGGATCTGTGAATTGCAGGCCCATTGCGGCAGGTGCACATCTACCAGCAGGATGTCATTCGTCGCCTGCGGCAATACGGGGGTATGGCCCTGTTCCACCAGGTAGTTGTAGGCATCCAACACGTCAATGAGGCCCCTGCCGTACACGTTGTCCTCGCCGGGCTGGCCGAGGTCACGGGCGGTGTGGTACAGGGCCAGCTTCAGTTCTTTGCCCGTCAGTTCCGGAAAGGCCTCTTTGAGCAACAAGATGGCGCCGGAGGTGTGCGGTGCGGCCATGGAGGTGCCGCTGTAAAAGTCGTAGGAATTGCCGGGTACACAGGAGCGCACACTGACACCGGGGGCCGCAACCTCCGGCTTGATGAGCAGCGAGCTGTCGCCGCCGCACTGCGAGGGCCCCCGGCTGGAGAAATTGGCGATGGGCAGGCTGCTCAGGTTGCCGTTCAGAGCGCCGATGGTGAATGAGTTGACTTCATTGAGGTTGATGTTGTGCGGCGGGGTGATGGTCATGGGGCCAGGGCCTTCGTTGCCGGCGGAAAAGACCACAGCAATGCCGGCTGCTTCCAAGGCCTGCACCACGGGTACATACACACTGAAGCAGTCAATGGTGTCGAGGCTGGGATCGTACCAGGAGTTGTTGATCACGTCGGGAATGTCGCCGGTGGTATTGGGGTCGCCGTCGGGGTCAAGGGCCCATTGGAAAGCGGCCACGTTGTCTTCGGTGCCGATGCCGCAAAGCACCGGTGCTCCCACCCACATGGCGTTGAAAGCCACACCGATGGTGTCGTCGTTCATGCGGTCCAGGCCGAGGATGGTGCCGGTGACGTGGGTGCCGTGCGTAGCGCAGTCGTGCGCCTCATAAACCGGGGCCTGCTCCAGGGTGCCGGGGTCCAGCTCAAACCAGGTCTCCGGCCCGCTGCGGTACAGCCCGAGGTACTTTCCGGCAATGGCAGGGTGCGTCGGGTCAACACCGGTATCGTTGGTGAAGGCCACCTGGCCGTAACCTGTATAGCCCATGGCCCACAGCGCCGGTGCGTTGATAACCTCGAGGCCTTTCTCCCGGCCGCCGGGTGTCCAGGTGGGCGGCGGCGGGGTCACTTCCACCCGGGTTTTTGCCAGGGGGCCGTTCAGGCCTATCCAAAGGACGTCGCTTCGCAAACTGAGGGCCTCTATGACTTCTTTTTTCAGCGTCGCAAAAACGGCGTTGGCCACCCAGTATCCCTTAACCGTTTCGGGCCGCACCCCGGGCTGCTGCTGCAACCACCCGATGAGCGGGGGTTGGCTCTGCCCGGCCATTGCCCGAAGGGCGAAGACAACCGAACGGGCCCGCTCGGAAACAGTGGCCCCGGCTGCGTCAAAATCCCGTTCGCTTTGCGCATAGTCCAGTTGCGCAGCGAGTACGATATGTACGGAATGCCAGCCATCGGGAGTCTCCGTCAGGCGATCGGCCAGTTTTTTTGAAATGCGGGTATAGTCGCCATTTTGCGAAGAAAGAAAAAGCGGCAAAAGCAGAAGTGAGAGTAAAGCACAGGTTCTGATCATGGTGTCTGTTTAGGGCCCGGAGATGGTTGATATTGTTGAACCAGCCCCCAAGATATTGGCTTTCGGGCGCTTGCCCAAAAGCACCTGCGCAAAGTGTTGCGGGGCTTGCGAAATGGCGGTTGGCGGTTGGCGGTTATCGGTTATCGGTTGGCGGTTGACGGTTGGCGGTTATCGGTTGGCGGTTGGCGGTTGACGGTTATCGGTTGGCGGTTGGCGGTTGACGGTTGGCGGTTATCGGT
>JALWSS010000106.1:21257-62017 GCA_026993525.1 Saprospiraceae bacterium | reverse complement strand
AACCTGCGGTGGAGCTTCGGGTGTGGCCCAACCCGGCCAGCACCCATGTAGATTTCTTTTTTCACAATCCCGCTGGCGGCCGGCACAGGCAACTGCTCATCACCGACCTGGCAGGAAGGCCGGTGCAAAGCTTTGCATTGCCGGAAGGCGAAACAAGCCTTCGGTGGAATACGGCAGGAGTTAATTCCGGACTTTATTTTTACCGCTACCTGGAAAACGGAGCGTTATTGAAGGCAGGCAAAATCGTAGTTGGGAAATAACACAAGTGTTCTAATCATACCTCCTTCCTGATGGTTGCCCTTGTCTTCCTCACAAATCAAACCCAATATCCTTCCGGAAATATTTTCCTTCGAACTTTATGCGTTCGGCGTTGGCATTGCTGGTGGCGATGGCCTGCCGGAAGTCCGGTGCCAGGAATGTGATGGCCATGACCCTGCCGCCGCTGGTGACGATATCGCCGTCGGTGCTGCGTCGGGTGCCGGCGTGGAAAACGATGCTGCCTTCCACCCGGTCCAGCCCGGTGACGGGCTTTCCCTTTTCGTAGCTGCCAGGATAGCCGCCGGAAGCAAGGATGACGGTGGCAGCAGCACGGGTGTCTTCCTGTATTCGTTGCTCTTGCAAGTGGCCTTGGTGCATGGCGAGGAAGAGCTCCACAAGGTCGTTCTGCAGTCGGGGCAGGACGACTTCCGTCTCCGGGTCGCCCAGGCGGCAGTTGTATTCGATGACGAAGGGATCGCCACCCACCTCTATGAGACCGAAGAAAATAAATCCGTGGTAGGGCATTTGCCGCTCCTGCAAGCCCTTCATGGTGGGCTGGATGATGCTCTTTTCCACTTTGTCCATCAGTGTGGCATCCACGAAGGGGGGCGGGGAAACGGCCCCCATGCCACCGGTATTGGGCCCGGTGTCGCCCTCGCCGATGCGTTTGTAGTCTTTGGCCACGGGGAGGGTTTTGTAAGTCTTTCCGTCGGTCAAAACGAAGACACTGAACTCGATTCCTCTGAGGAACTCCTCCACCACTACCTTCTGGCTGGCCTGACCGAACTTGCCCGACAGCATGGCCTTCATCTCTTCCACGGCTTTTTCTTTTTCTTCGCAAATGACCACACCCTTGCCGGCAGCCAGGCCGTCGGCTTTCAGCACATAGGGGGCTTTTGCTTCGCTGCGCAAATAGTCCACCGCCTGGTCGAGTTGCTCTCTGGTGAACTCCCGGTAGGCTGCGGTGGGAATGCCGAATTGCTTCATGAATGCTTTTGCGAAGGCCTTGCTGCCTTCCAGCTCGGCGCCGGCCCTGGAAGGCCCGACCACGATGCAGTCCTTCGTGGCTTCATTTTGCCGAAGGAAATCCCAGACACCGTTCACCAGCGGAGCTTCTGGCCCCACCACCACCATGTCAATGGCATTGCCGGCCACCCAGCGGGTGATGGCTTCGTTGTCTTCGATGTCGAGCGCCACGTTGGTGCCGTGGGCTGCCGTACCGGCATTGCCGGGGGCGATGAAAAGGGCTTTGCAAAGCCCACTCTGGCTGATCTTCCAGGCCAGGGCATGTTCACGGCCGCCGCCACCAAGGATGAGTATGTTCATTTTTTTTTGGGTTATGAAGGGTTATGAGGGTTATGAAGGATTATGGGGGTTATGAAGGATTATAGAGGGTTGTGAAGGATTATAGAGGATTATGAAGGATTATAGAGGGTTATGAAGGATTATAGAGGGTTATGAAGGGTTATGACCCCGATATTCATCGGGGATGAGGGTTTATGGGGTTTGTGAACGGGATGCTCCACGGGTCGTGTGGCCGAGCGGCGTTGCTGGCCTTCTTTTGCCGGCATAGTGAAAAGAAGAAATGGATTGCAGAATTAAGGCTGAAGATGCCCGGAAGTTGAAAAAGAGATTGTTGTTTCATGCACTGTGAATGCTTTGCTGAGCGGCTTTTCTGGCAGGTGGGCAAAGTTAGCAAAAGGAGCCTTTTTCGCCGGAGTAATGTTTGGACTGGCCTCCCCAAAAAACAAAAGGCTGAGAAGCGATTACCTCTCAGCCTTCATAATCCTCCATAATCTCAATAATCCCTCAGAAACCGCCATTCCCGGCGCAGCCGGAATCAACCCCTTCACACCCTCTCCACCGCAATCCTCACTGTCAAATCATCGAACAGCTCCACGGGGTCGCCGTTGGGGGCGTCGTTGAGGCTGAGGGTGTCGGCCAGCACTTCGCCTTTGATGTAGTCGCTGAAGTTTTGTACGGCGGGCACCAGGCGTTCGTTGTTTTCGATGTGGACGGCGATGCGGTCGGTGACGTTGAAGTCTTTGCTTTTTCGCAGGTTCTGGATGCGGTTCACCAGCTCGCGGGCCATGCCTTCGGCTTCCAGCTCGGCGGTGAGCTGGATGTCCAGGGCCACGGTCAGTTCGCCGTCGGTGGCTACCAGCCAGCCGGGCACGTCTTCGGCGCTGATCTCGAAATCTTCGGCGGTGAGTTCGTATTGGGTGCCTTCCACTTCCAGGGTGAAGCGGCCGGTTTTTTCAATTTCGTTGATCTGCTCCTGGCTGAGGCCGGCGATGATGCCTGCGGCGGCTTTCATGTGTTTGCCGAGGCGGCGGCCCAGGGTTTTGAAGTTGGGCCTGGCTTTTTTGTGGATCACCCCGGCGGTGTCGGTGATGTACTCGATTTTTTTGATGTTGGTTTCTGCCAGGATGAGGCCTTTAACGGCCTCCACCTGTTCGATGAAACGCTCATCCAGCACCGGCAGCAGGATCTTCGACAGGGGTTGGCGCACCCGGATGTTCTCCCGTTTGCGAAGCGAAAGAATGAGGGAAGAAATGCGCTGGGCATAGTCCATGCGCTGCTCCAGCTCCCGGTCAGTTTTGCTTTCGTCGGCCTGCACCAGGTCGGTCAGGTGCACGGATTCGTGGCGCAGCGGTGAGTTGTTCTGGCGGGCTTTTTCCCGGATGGGTTCCGTCAGGTTGCGGTAGAGCCAGTCGGAAAAGAAGGGTGCCAGTACGGAACTGAGCTGTGACACCACCACCAGGCACTCGAAGAGGGTCTGGTAGGCGGCGTTTTTGTCGGTGGTCATTTCGCCCTTCCAGAAGCGGCGGCGGCTGAGGCGCACGTACCAGTTGCTGAGGTGCTGGTCCACGAAATTTTCTATGGCGCGGGCGGCCTTGGTGGGGTCGAAATCGTCCATGTGGCTGCGGTACTCCTCCACCAGGCTGTACAGTTTGGAGCTGATCCAGCGGTCCAGTTCGGTGCGCTGGTCCCTGGGCACCACGTTCTGCTCGTCCATGGTCCACTTGTCAATGTTGGCGTACAGGGCGAAGAAGCTGTAGGTGTTGTACAGGGTGCCGAAGAACTTGCGCTGCACCTCGGCAATGCCGTTGAGGTCGAACTTGAGGTTTTCCCAGGGAGCGGCGTTGGAGATCATGTACCAGCGGGTGGCATCGGCGCTGTATTTTTCGATGGTCTCAAAAGGATCCACGGCATTGCCGAGGCGTTTGGACATCTTGTTGCCGTCTTTGTCCAGCACCAGGCCATTGGACACCACATTGCGGAAGGCCACGCTGTCGAAGACCATGGTGGCGATGGCGTGCAGGGTGTAAAACCAGCCGCGGGTCTGATCCACTCCTTCGGCAATGAAATCAGCCGGGAAGTTTTGTTTGAACTTTTCCTGGTTTTCCATCGGGTAATGCCACTGCGCATAGGGCATGGAGCCGCTGTCGAACCACACGTCAATGAGGTCGGTTTCGCGCATCATGCGTTTACCCGAAGGGGATACCAAAACGATTTCATCGATGTAGGGGCGGTGGAGGTCTTCGGGCACTTGCTGTTCCAGACCGAGCTGCTCGTTGGCCTTGCTGATTTCAGCTTCCAATTGCGCCAGCGAGCCGATGCAGATTTCTTCTTCGGCGTCCTCCGTCCGCCAAATGGGCAGGGGAATGCCCCAGTAGCGGCTGCGGCTGAGGTTCCAGTCCTGGAGGTTTTCCAGCCATTTGCCGAAGCGTCCTTCGCCTGTGCTCTTGGGTTTCCAGTTGATGGTTTGGTTGAGCTCGTACATGCGCTCTTTGCAGGCGGATGCCTTGACGAACCAGCTGTCGAGCGGGTAGTACAGCACCGGTTTGTCGGTGCGCCAGCAGTGCGGGTAGTTGTGCACGTATTTGGCCACGTTGAGGGCCTTGCCTTCTTTCTTGAGTTTTACGGCAATGTCCACGTCCACGTTTTCCCAGTTGGGGTCGTCGGTGTAGTTTTTCACGAAGCGGCCGGAAAATTCGCCGACACTGTCTTTGAATTTGCCCTGTTTGTCAACCAGCGTCAGGGCACCGATGCCGTTTTGTTTGGCCACCTTCATGTCGTCGGCACCGAAGCTGGGTGCCGTATGCACGATGCCGGTGCCGTCCTCAGTGGTTACAAAATCGCCCACCAACACCCGGTAGGCATCTGTGTGGAATTCCCCGTCGAAGCCGGGCAGGGGTTCAATCTCATTGCCGAAGTCCAGCAAGGGTTCATAGCGTATGCCTTCCAGCCGGCTGCCGGCAAAAGGTTCGCTTTTGGCCAGTACCTCGGGTTGTTTTTTGCCGCCAAACCACTTGCTCACCAATTCCTCCGCCATCACCACGCTGACGGGTTCTCCGGTGTAGGGGTTTTTGGTTTTTACCTTGACGTACTTGATTTTGCCGCCCACGGTCAGGGCGGTGTTGGAGGGCAGTGTCCAGGGAGTGGTGGTCCAGGCTGCTATTCTGACGTCTTCTTTTTCTTCGTCAAAAAGGAAGGCGGACTTGTCGTTTTTCTTTACGGTGAAGAGGGCCACCACGGTGGTGTCGCTCACTTCCCGGTAAGCGCCCGGCAGGTTCAGCTCGTGGGAGCTGAGACCGGTGCCGGCACCCGGCGAGTAGGGCTGGATGGTGTAGCCTTTGTACAGCAGGCCTTTGTCATACAGCTGGCTGAGCAGCCACCACACCGATTCGATGTATTCGTTTTTGTAGGTGATGTAGGGGTGTTCCAGGTCCACCCAGTAACCCATTTTCCGGGTGATGTCATCCCATTCGGCTTTGAAGCGCATCACGGTTTCACGGCACTTCCGGTTGTACTCCGCCACGGAGATGGTCTTGCCGATGTCTTCTTTTGTAATGCCGAGTTCTTTTTCCACGCTCAACTCTACCGGCAGGCCGTGGGTGTCCCAGCCGCCTTTGCGTTCCACCCGCTTGCCTTTGAGGGTCTGGTATCGGCAAAAGAGGTCTTTGATGGTGCGGGCCATCACGTGGTGGATGCCCGGCTTGCCGTTGGCGCTCGGCGGCCCTTCGTAAAATACCCAGCGCTGGTCTTCGGGGCGCTGCTCGATGCTTTTTTCAAAGATGCCCTCAGCTTCCCAAAACCCGAGGATCTCTTTGTCTATTTCCGGCAGATTGAGTGATTTGAACTCGCGGTACATGGTGGTTGATTTATGTTTAGAGGGGTTTAGAGGGGTTGATCCCGATCCCCGAATCAAGTTCGGGACGGGAGGTTTAGAGGGGTTTATATCTCACTCTCAACTTCTCTCAACCCCTCTCAACCTTTGGGTGCATTGCGAAATGCACCCAGCAGTGGCTGTTTTCAAGAAGAAGCCCCGGTAGTCCATTCATTCGGGACTGCCGGGGCTTTCGATTTCCAAACGCCGATGCCTCACCGGGTCCCTGCAGGGTGGTGAATAATTATGGCGATAATGGAAATGGTATGCAGCATTTCAGTGCTTTTTACAAACAGGTGGCAAAGGTAACAGCTTGAGCGGTAAAACAAAACCGCCGTTTGGGGTGGAAGGCTAATTTTTATCAGTCCAGAAATCGCAATTTCCATTCGGGGCGGGGCATCATGCACTCCTCTTTTTTACCGAACCACCGGTAGCGGTTTTTGGCTATCCAGTCGTAAAGGAGGTTGCGGACGGGGCCGGGAATTGCGGAACCGAAATAATACAACAATTTCCAGCCGCCACCGAGGCTGTTCATTACCTGAAGTACGGCTGCCGATTTGGTGTAAAGCACTCCGTTTTTAAGCAGTGCCACGGTGTTCAGGTCAGCCGGGTCGCAACCATGTGCCGGCAATGATTCTCCGGCCAGCTTACCCTGAAGAGAGGCAAAGCGGAAGCGGGCCCCGGGGTCCCGTTTCAGAATCCATTGCACCGAGCTGTTGCAGAGGTTACACACACCGTCGAAAAAGAGTACCGGATGATCCTGGGCGGGATTCATGGGTGTAAAAATTTGCGCAGTTCCCGGACTGCATTGTTGAATCTTTGTTCTCCCGGGCCGCTGATGACGGCAAAGGGCACCTGCATGGATTTCAGTTGCTTTTCGTACAAATCGTACAACAGCCACCGGTCGTTCGGGTTTTCCCGAAGGGGGTCAAACTCCCAGGGCAGGTCGGGCCGGCAGAGGAGGTAAAAATCCTTTTTGTGCTTTTCGAGGGCTTCCAGTATCCAAGGATCCACCCGGCCGAATTTCACTTCCGACCAGATCTTGATCACTTCCAGGCTGGTGTCAATGATGAGGACTCCCCCCTTGCCGGATTCATGGGCTTGCTCATTTGCCAGTTGCCCTTTGGCAATTTCCAACAGGTCGGTTTCAACGTAGGGCCTGGACAATTGGTTAAGGTATTCCCGGGCGTACTCCTCAACAGCCTCTGTTTTCAGGTGTTGTGCCAGTTGGCGGGCAAGGGTGGTTTTGCCCGAAGATTCCGGTCCGGTTATTACAATTTTTTTCATCTGAAACCTTGCCGACAGGTTGAATTTGAAAGCAGTTTAACGCACTTTTGTCGGGCACAACCAATATAGCAGATGCACCAGATAGAACCATATTACCGTTGGCGAGACGAATACGATTCGGCACTCGATACTTCCTCTCCGTTTTTCGGAAGACAGTATGATGAGTTCTATTTTACGAAGAAAATCTACAACTATTACATCCATCCGCAATGGGATCACTTTGGTTCTCCCACCCTTTACATGAAAATCCTTTTCGCGGATTACGAAAAAGGCTTTGCCATCTTCGAAATGCTGGGTGAGTGGAACGACTGCATCACCAACGACATCATGTTCCTCAAACGCGACGTTGCCGATGAACTGATGGAACACGGCATCAACAAGTTCATCATCATTTGCGAAAACGTGCTCAACTTTCACAGTTCCGACGATTGCTATTACGAAGAGTGGTACGACGATGTAAAAGAGTACGGCGGCTGGGTGGTGCTGCTCAACACCCTGCAACACGTGGAGGAGGAAATGCGGGATGCACGGCTGGATAGCTACATCAACTTCGGGGGAGACTTTGCCGACCTGAACTGGCGTGCGCTCACACCCAAAGGCGTTTTTCTGAAGGTGGAAAACATGCTGCAAGTCGCCGTCAGGAAACTGCCCGGCTGATCAGCGGGGCACTTCCACACTCTTCACAATTTCATTGATCACATCGCGGGCCACGTAACCCTCCATTTCACGTTCCGGCGTCAGAATGATGCGGTGGTTGAGTACCGGATAAGCCATGTACTGAATATCGTCGGGCGTCACAAAATCGCGGCCACGCATGGCGGCAATGGCCTTTGAAGTTTTCAAAATGGCCAGCGATGCCCGCGGAGAGGCACCCAGGTACAGGTCGGGGTGGTTGCGGGTGCGGTGTACGATGGATGCTATGTAGTCGAGCAGTTCCTTGCGAATCCTCACCTGTTCAACGAGCTTGCGGCAGGAGGCAATTTTTCTGGTGGTAAAGACAGCTTTCACGGTCTTTCTGACCGCAATGGAAAAGTCTTCGCTGAACCTTTCGAGGATGGCTTTTTCTTCTTCCAGCTTCGGGTACTCCATGTTGATCTTCAGCAAAAACCTGTCGAGCTGGGCTTCCGGCAGCTTGTAGGTACCCTCTTGCTCAATGGGGTTTTGCGTCGCAATGACGAAGAACGGAGTGGGCACGGGATGGGTGGTTCCGTCCACGGTCACCTGGTATTCTTCCATCACCTCGAACAGGGCGGCCTGGGTTTTGGCCGGGGCCCGGTTGATCTCATCGATGAGCACCACATTGGCGAAGATGGGGCCGGGGTTGAAGTTGAATTCAGAGCTTTTCAGGTTGAAAACCGTGGTGCCCACCACGTCGCTGGGCATCAGGTCGGGCGTGAACTGAATCCTGGAGAAACCGGCTTTGAGCGTTTGTGCCAGCAGCTTGGCCGTCAGCGTTTTGGCAATGCCCGGAACGCCCTCGATGAGTACATGACCATTGGTGAACAGGGACACCAGCAACAAATCGGTCATTTGCTCCTGGCCTACTATAACCTTTCGCAATTCGGTTTTTACCTGTTCTACCGCATTGGTGATGGGGCCGATGTCTATGAGGTTCCGCTCCCATTCGCCGGGTTCTTCGGTGGTTTGTCCTTCGGGCAAGTTAACTTCCGGAGCTGCGGGTTCTTCCCTGGTTTCTTCGAATTCAGGGTTTTCTTCCTGGTGCATTCTTTTTGAGTATTTGCTGGTTGATCTGGTTTGGGTTCAAAGAAAGTAAAAATTGCGAAACCTGGGATTCAATCCCATACCTTGCAGGCGACTTTTACCTTTAAATTTCAGAATATGACCAAGTCTTTGTGTATGCTGTTGTTGTTGTGTTTTTTGTTGGGCTGCACGTCCAACTACTATTTCGTTCGGCACGCTGAGCGTGCCAACAACAGTGCGGACACGCCGCTTTCGGTAGCCGGGCAGCAGCGGGCTCTGGCGTTGAGAGACAGCCTGAAGGGCAAAGGCATTGACAGCATTTTTGCCACCATCTACCTGCGCACCCAACAAACCGCCATCCCGCTTTCCGAAGAGATTGGCATACCCCTGACCATTTACCACCCCGATACCACCCTGCAATTTGTGAACGGGCTCAAAAAAATCAGAAGGAAAAATGTGCTGGTGGTTGGCCATTCCAACACGGTTCCTGAAATGGTGCTGCTGATGACGGGCGATACGGTGGAAATCGGCCACGACGAATACGACAACCTCTTCAAGGTCTCTGTCTCGAAAAGCCTTTTTGGAACCAGAAAAAAGCTGAAAAAACTGCATTACGGGCAGCCGGACTGATTTTCTCTTCAAGCCGCTCACGTTTTCGCACGCTTTTTGTCTTGGGTAATGTACCTCAGCATTTTCCCACCAATCATTCAGGATCAATCGCTCTGCGTTTCACGGCAACAAACCCTTGTTCCTGAATTGTGCCTGTGAATTTTAAGCCTCCCCCCCGGATGACAAAAAGCTATGAACAAACTAACACTTCTCCTCTTTTGGGCGATGCCCTTTTGCCTGTTTGGTCAGGAGGACTTTGACTTTGACGCATTGTTGGATTCCACCACGGTGCTAAGCGAGAAAGGGGCCTACGACCAATGTTTTCAGATCCTCGGCGACCTGCGCCAATACCTTCGGGAAAACCCCGACAAGGAAAAACTTTTCTTCCTGAACATCCATGAAGCTTACGATTACACCCGCTTTGGTTACCACAACAAGGCCGAATGTCTTTTTAGAGAAAGTATTCAATTGGCGAAAGAATTGCGGGACAAATGGAAAGAGGCATACGCCTGGTACGGCCTCGGCTACGTGACCCAGGACAGGGTGCTCAGCAATTCTTCCACACCACCTTCAGAGAAAGGGCAAAAGGCATTTTTCGAAGCAATAAAACTGTTGAAAGAAGAGGGAGATTCGGCTTTTCTCGTGGATGCCTATGATGCCCAGGGATATGCGTATTTCCTGCAGGGTCAATATGAAGATGCCATCCGTTACGGTGAAATGGCCCTGCAGCTATGCCACCAGTTGAAAGATTGCGAAAGCGAACCAAATATCTTCTCCAACTTGTCAGAATATTACCTGGCAATTGACGATTTTTCAACGGGCAGAAAACACCTGCAACGTGCCATAGCGTGGATAAAACAGCACCCTGGTGAAATTCCCGAGGAAATCGAGTTCAATGTTTACAGGAACCAGGCAAAAATCCTCATCCACGAAGGAAATATGGAAGGAGGCGAACTGCTGGCCAACAGGGTGCTGGAATATGCAATGGATCACAAAGACCCCTATCTGCTGAGGGAGACCAATAAAATGCTCATTGACGAGGCTGCTTACAATGGGGATTTCAAAAAAGCATTCGTTTACCAGCAACGTTTCATGAACCAACTCGACAGCCTCCACGAAATGCAACTGGTGCTCAGCCATGACCGCAACCAGACCCTGCTGAACATCGGGCTTCGTGACAAGGAGTACCAACTTCTGGGTGCCAAGCTCTACTCCCAGCGGGTGATCACCTGGTCGGCAGTGGGGTTGATCGTTTTGCTGCTCGGCTTGCTTTCGGCGCTGTTCTTCCTCAACCGGCAGAGCAAGCAGTTCAATGCAAAACTGAAACAGGAAGTGGATCGCCAGACGAAAGAACTGCGCATTTCCAATGAAGCGCTGGAGCGCTTTGCCTATGTGGCTTCACATGACCTGAGAACACCACTTCGCAATGTGATCAGTTTCATAGGCCTGATCCAACGCAGGCTGAAAGGTTACGACGATTCCGATCTCAACTCTTTCATCCAGTATGCAAAGGATTACGCCAACCACATGAACCGCCTGTTGAACGACATTCTCGACTATTCAAAAATGGGTGAGCGCCGGCTGGTAGCGACTCCAACCGGCATTGACCTCAATCAGATCATGGAAAAGGTTTTCCCGATGGTCAAAGACAAATTCAGGGAAAAGCAGGCCATCCTGGAAGTGGGGTTGTTGCCCACCGTTTATGGCGATGAGATTTCTTTGATCAGGTTGTTCCAGAACCTTTTGGAAAATGCCATCACCTACAACGACAAGGAAACCCCATTGGTGGCCGTGCAACTGCACAGTGTTGAAGACCACCATGCTGTTTTTTGCGTCAGCGACAACGGCATTGGCATTGACAACGATTACCACGAAAAAGTCTTCGAGATGTTCACCCGCCTGCACAACATGGAGCAATACCCCGGCACCGGCCTGGGCCTGGCCATCTGCAAGCGCATCGTAAACGACATGGGTGGCGATATCTGGCTGGATTCTTCAGAGGGCAAAGGCACTTCGGTCTTCTTCACCCTGCCATTGACTGGGGTGGAGGATGAGAAGACCAACGAAGAGACATCCACCACCGAAACTGTGGGCGCCTGACCGAAGAAGTTTCCAGGCTTACTCTTTCACTTCAAAAGTTTTTTCATCCTTCCCAACGCCGGTGATGGTCAGCTTTTTCCATCCTTCGGGCAATTTCGTTTTCAATTGCACCACCCCTTCGTCGGTAATGTCCAGGCCGCCAAAGCCTGCCAGCACCGCCTGCAACATTCCGCCGGCGCCTGTGGCGAAGTAAGGGTTGGTGCCACCGGCCGTTTCAGCCAACACACCAAAGGGCGGCACTTCGTTGGGCTTGTAGCTCTTCGAAAACAAGTTTGCCGCTTTTTCAGCATCACCGAGCCGGTTGGCCAGTACCACCAGAATGGCCGTACCCATGGCCGGACCTTCGGGCGACATCCGGGGTTCGTAGTATTCCAGGTCTTTTCTGATTTGTTCCGGATCGGTGATGACCTTGAGCGGATAAGCCAGCAGGTTCACGTCGGCCTGCTTGATGTCCTCCCCGTCATAGGTGGCATTCTCTCTTGTCGTTCCGTCGGGAAATTTCAGAATGGGAATGTTATCGGCCACGTGCTCCCAATCGGGGTTGGGCTCCAGCCCCAACTCTCGGGCAGCCCTGGCGGCATAGCGCAGGGAGGTGATGGCCATGCCGTTGGTGAAGGCGTTGTTGTCAATGTTCTCCTGCCATTCGTTGGCGCCGATGACGTTGTTGATGTCGTACCGGCCGGGGCCGTTGCGCTCCACCCGGCTGCACCAGAAATCGGCTACTTCTTTCAGAATGGGGTAGCCCCGGCTCCCCAGCCATTGGCGGTCGCGGGTCACCTGGTAGTATTTCCAGGCCGCCCAGCCGATGCAGCCGGTGATGTGGTGCTGAAATGGCCCCGTGAGGGCCCACACCGGCGTGTCTTCCGAGCCATCGGCGCTGGACTCCCAGGGGAACATGGCTCCTTTGTAGCCATGCGAGAAGGCGTTTTGCCGGGCCGCATCCAGCCGTTCATAACGGTACTCCAGCAAGGAACGGGCAATGTCGGGCTGCATTAGCAACAGGGGCGGAAACATCCACAGTTCGGTGTCCCAGAAAACGTGGCCGTTGTAGCCCAGCCCACTGAGCCCCATGGGGGAAAGACTGTACGCCGTGCCCGCCCTGGCAAAAGAATACAGGTGGTAGAGCGCAAAGCGGATATCCCGCTCGGTGTCCGGTGCGCCTTCCACCCGGATGTCGCTTTTCCACAACTCATCCCAGGCCTGCCGGTGGTGTTTCAGCAGGCGCTCCCGGCCTTCCAGCATGGCGAAGATGGTCAGGCGCTCGGCCTCATTGTGCGGGTCGTTGTACTGGCTGGAGGCCACCGTTGAGGCCACCACGGAAAAGCGGTAGGTCTCCCCGGCTTTCAATTTCTTGTAAAATTTTGCCAGGTGCCTGTTGTAGTCCCAGTCCTCGTGGATGATGTCCGGCTCGTGGCCGTGGCCTTCTTCGAAAATGAAAGAAGTTGACGCCGCCACCGTCAGTTTACCCGAAGGGCTTTTTGCGACGGAAGTCAAAAGGGGTATCAGCACATGCGGCCGGTCAATTTCTGAATAGAAATTCCGCACATCCGCCAGATGGCTGGGTGCCTCGATCACGCTCATGGGCGTCACCGTCACATCCTGGTGGGCAGTCAGTTCCACCACGATGAGGGCGGTGTAGGGCAGGTGGCGCAGGGCCATCATGGTGTGGCTGACGGAGAGCTTATCCCCGACGTCAAACCGGGTCACCAGGGATGCCGTCCGCATGTTCAGGGTCTGACTGAAATGGCTGATGTTCCGGCGGCCTATCCGGCGGCCATCTACGTCCAGGTTCATGTTCACATGGTTGAAGCCCTTGAGGATGTTGGAGACCCGGCCGCGCTGGTAGTAGTCGTACACCCCGTTCAGTACCACATCTTTTACCCGCATGGGCTCCGGGGAGGATACCATGCCGATCATTCCGTTGGCAACGGTGACGCCGTAATAGTTGGCAGGGTCGATGTTTTCGGCCCGCACCAGCCAGGTGTCGTCAACTTTTGAGTCTTGAGAAAAAAGCGAAATCCCGGCAAACAACAGGCTTACCAGAAGGGTGAATCTAAGTTTCATACAATCAACTGATTTTAGGGCTGCTTCTACTGGAAAGGGCAAACAAAGATTCAAAAAAACGGGGAATTGCCTTGCCTTATTGGGGATATACCCAAGACGATTTGAAAAGGGGAGACTTTTAACTTGTGGCGTGGAATTTCAACATTGGACATCTGTGCCGACTCATGCACAAAAAGGTAGTTAATTTTATTTGTTGCGATTCCAATGAAAAATTTCAGCAAGGTATCACCTGTTTTTTCGAAAATATACCCAACTCGAAGTGGTTTGAGAATAATTCATCACTATCGCCCAGTTTGGATGGGGAGTTTGGGCGGCTACGCCGCCCAAACCACTTCGTTTTGAGTATATCAAGGTGGAAGTCCAAAGTCTTCTGTACCCGATTTCGGGCCAGTGGTTAGTACTCCTTTATGTTTGGATAAGACCACTTCGGATTCATTAAATCCAGCTCGCAGTTGACGGAATCCAGCCAGATGAACCACTCGACATCCGAATTTTTGACCACCAGTTTAACCAGGTAAAGAGAGAACAATTCTCTCTGAAGGGACAATCCATTGACGTTTCCTCACAGGACAATGGGCTGTATTTTCTGTGTGCCATCACCAAAGAGGGTAAAATGCTGACCAGAAAATTTTTGTATCGGAAGGCATTGATTCCCCGGACCGCCATGCTGAACCCCGGCTTGTTCCTGTTGTTGACAGGGCTTTTCTTTTCAAGGTTCGCCCTTGCGGTGGGAATGGCAGTGTTGTAGTGCGGCTGACAAATTTTTGGATTTGCCAGAGAGAGAGAAGCCACAAGAATGTTGTAGTTTTAGGCTCATTTATTATATTACATATCTGGCTTAACAAGCTTGTCATGTAATGCAAATTCAGGCAATCAAAATGAACTTCCTTGAGCCAATAAAACAAATGGGATTATTGGCAATGATATTTCTGGTTTTGACTGTGCCTCCGCACTATGCTTGCGGGCAAACCTCTGTTTCAGACAATGATTTTAACGCTGATGTTTGCAAGGGAAAAAAGTTGTCAGGATTTGACTTTCACTTTCTCGGGACATCATTTCACCAATGCAAACAATCAAAAAAATCAGAATTTATATACAGGGGTGTTGAATTTGGCCTACTTCCCGACGCATTCTACAGAGTTATCCTCGCAGGAAAATACTTTACAGAAAAAAATACATTGTTCTCAAACAACAGAAGTCAATCAGACCAAAATAAGCTATTTCAGTTGTTTTGGATGCATTATTTTATTCGCTGGAAAACACCAAATGATTTGACAGAAACAGATGTTGGACTCCGATGGGCACTTTTTAGAAACAAAATTGCCTACCATGACAGTTTTGGTTCGCCAATGTTTCTGGGTATTTATGTAAAACCTTCATTTGGGTACAATAAACTTAAGATAGGTGTCAGGATTGACTGGGGAATTATGCTGCAAAACAATGATGAGTTCGTAAAAGAATTTGTATGCATTGCGAGCCTACTTTTAAGGTATAACTTTAAATAATATCAAAAATATGAAATTGATCCCAATATTCATTTTTCTAATTATTGTTATTCCTGTAAGGTGTCAAAACCATTTTGGAATCAGATCTGGAATAAGCTTCTCCAGGCAAGATTATGGATATGTTGGGGGAGGGCTTTCTGACTATGTGACAGGAATGGAAGTTGGTGCAATTTGCAGAATACATCTATTCAAAGGGTTTAACATTCAACCCGAAATATCGTTCCTTCAAAAAGGCGGAAAAAAAGACTTTATACTTGATCAATTAATAATTAAAACAAACCAACTCGAATTTACGATGCTTCTTGGATGCCAACTTGATATTAAGCGAGTGTCGCTTTATTTAGGTTCAGGAGGTTTCCTGGGTAGAGTTTTGAGTAAAACAACAGATGGGAATCCATTCGTCAATCTGCCACATAAGCGGTATTCTGATAATAATTGGGATTATGGGGTAATTTTTAGCAGTGGATTTAGTTTTCCCGTGGGAGTCGGAAAAGTACTCTTGGATTGCAAGTACAGGTATTCATCAAATAGATTTAGGCTAATCGAATTGGGCAACAGTCCGGAAAGCATTGCGGCAACTATAGAACTATATAATAGGGGATGGGGATTCACTATAGGCTTCTGTATTCCGATAGGAAACGAGTTATATGAGTAGTAGGATACAGTATTGAAGTAATTGTATTCTAAAAATTATGTACTTTTTTGGGATTCTGCGCCTGCAACTAATGATTAACCAATTTGATATTTAACTCTTGAACAATGAAAGAAGCTATTCACCATCAACAGAAGTGTTTTGTACTTTTTCTCACATTTGCTCTTTTCCTTCCTCTGTTGTCCAAAGGGCAGACATTTTTCGATCCTGAAACTCCTGAAACATTATCGGAATTTACCAATATAAACAGGCAGATTGCATTAACCTTTGGTCCTGCACTTTAAATGGGTAGGCACTTGTGATAGTGATAGTGAGGGTGGTAACGGTGACAGGGTACTTAAAGTTAATTATGATGGCAATTGGGAGCATTTGGATAATTGGGAAAATCTTGAATTCGTAAACAATCCTTCAAATATTAACTGGGATATTCGCCCAACAGGATATTATGCAGTTGTTTGGACTCCGGAAGTTTGGATTATTGTTTACACTTTTTATTATGCCAGAGATTGGGCATTTGATGGGGGTGGAGTTCCCTGCATTGATGATGAACATGAAGGTGATTTTGCTAAAGCATTCATCGTAGTAAAAAGACCAGAGTCCCAATATGATGAACCAAAAGACTTAATTGTTGGCTTTGCAGCTGGTGGTGACCACAAAGAAAATTGTATTAACATTAAAGATGAAAATGAAAGTTTAGATGATGCAAATGCAATTAAAAGAACGGATTTCGTTCATCCTATTGTTTCTTCGGCTGCAGGTTCTCATCATTATTATTCAAAATATTCTGATGGCCATAAAGACGTAGGGGTTAATCCTTGCAAGCCATTACCCACAGGTCTTTTAATGTATGCCCCAGCTTGGGGTAATAATCCAATTACCACTACACTTTCTAATTTAAGTCCTTTACAAGAATGCATTTTTGCTGGTCCTGGTGAAGGGATATGTATCGATTTATTTTCTCCTGCAGAAGTTGTCATTTGTAGCTACAACGAAGAATATTATAATTTGATTGATATTTTTGACTCTAATCAGGGCTTGTGGGGTCAGAGGACTAATAAAGACCTTTTTACAGATGTTCCGTTACAGGAGCAAAGGCTGCTATGTGAAGGAGGTGGGTGTTCTGGCTTCCCTGTTAGCAATAGAGACCCTTGGGCACCCTGGACAGGCTCTTGGGGAATTAATCCCCTGGAATTCGTTTTCAATGGCTTCAACAATTTCAACTGCGCTTGCAATGATAATCCCAATTGTGAATCTTTTGAAATTACCGAATGCCTCTATGAATACAACCCCTACCTCTGCGAATTTTATGACATCGTCATGCCCGGGCAATTCCGGTACAATGACGTATGGGAAGACAATCCACACCAGGATGGCCAGGATTTGGTGGTGGCGTTCCAGTTCAATGCACTGGATGTGGTGCCTGCAAATGCCGATGTAACCTGGTGTTGGGAACTGCCCGCCGGCTTCAACAACCCGGTCACCTGCATTGGATGCTCTCAGGCACCCGTCAACAATTGCGTCACGACCGAAGGCAACAGCATCGTGCTGAAAATTGCCAACGCCTCCATCGAAGACCTGATGGTCAACCCGGAAGAGTTCAAGGTGACGGCAACTGCTGATTTTGTAGAATGCGGCACCGTACAGAAAGAGTTTTCCATGTTGGTGCAATTGAATAACATCATCAACACAGACACTGCCGACTGTGAAAAAATGGTATTTGAAATAAAGGATACCTGGCACACCGATGGAAATGTTTACAACTGGAGTTTCCCATCTTATGACGCACTGGCAGGCATTACAAATGGCGGCAGAAGGGTGGAGTTCAATACACAGGCGGTAATTCAGCAAAGTTCCACCACCACCAATCCGGATATGAAACTCCAATACAACCTGACAGTCAGCAACCCTGCATACTCCTCCGATATACAACTGAGCGGCGAAAGCCAGATTCCCGACTGCACCTACGGCGGCCTCGGGCTGACCATCTACCCCAACCCGGCCATTAATGATATCCAGCTCGCAGTTGACGGCATCCTGCCTGATGAACCACTCGACATCCGGATTTTTGACCACCAGTTCAACCGGGTAAAAGGAGAGAAATTCTTTCTCCAGGGGCAATCCATTGACGTTTCCTCTCTGGAAAACGGGCTGTATTTCCTGTGTGCCATCACCAAAGAGGGTAAAATGCTGACCAGAAAATTTTGTATCAGAAGGCATTGATTCCCCGGACTGCCGTGCTGAACATCGGCCTGGTCCTGCTGTTGACAGGGCTTTTCTTTTCAAGGTTCGCCCTTGCTGTGGGAATGGCAGTGTTGGTAAGCAGTGCGGCTGTCCATTACTGCACGAGGGGTTCAAGGCATTTTAGGTTTGAGAAACCGTTGTTGGTTTACACCTCTGTTTTCCTGATGTATCTGCTCACGGGCTTTTATTCTGAGGACAAGCAGTTTTTCACTGAGAGGATAAGGGTTTGCCTTCCGTTTTTGCTTTTGCCTTTTGCATTTTCGTTGCCAATGCTGCAGGATGAGAAGAAATGGTCTTTGTGGCTGTTTTACTATTTTCTACTTGTTTCCGTCACAGCAGTCTGGTCAATCATCAGCTATTTTTTGGTTTACGATAGCTTTGGTCTGTTTACGGAAAACGGCACACTATTGCCAACCCCAATCAATCATGTCAGGTACAGCCTGATGGTCGCTTTTGCCATATTGGTTGGCACCCATTTGTTTTTCAACTTTGGTTTTAAGCACTGGTCCGTCAAATCTTTCACTTTTCTATTGATTGCATTTTTAATCCTCTACCTTCACTTTCTTGCCGTGAGGAGCGGGATAGTTGGCTTTTACCTTTCCATGTTTTTCATAGGGATACGGGAATTTGTTGCAAGAAAGAAAATAAGGCATACCATCCTTGCAGCCTTCATGGTGGCAACCAGCCTCACCTCTTTCAGGCTTATCCCATCTCTTCAAAAGAAATTACAGGTCACTTACCAAAGTGTCTTATCCATTCTGCAAAAACGGGAAATCGAAAACCTCTCAGACAACGGCAGGGTGAAGTCAATCGAAGCGGGATTGTATGTGGGGTTTTCCAATCTATGGACAGGAGTGGGCTTGGGCGATGTAAAAAACGAAGTGGTCAAGTATTACAAAGATGATTCTTCCGGGTGGGCTTCAATAGAACTATTGCCGCACAACCAATTCGTTTTCGTTTTTGCTGCTGCTGGTTTGCCCGGTCTGCTCTTGTTCACTTTTGCAGTGCTGTACCCAATATTTTATTATCGCTTTTGGAGGTACAATTTGGTAATGGGTTTTAATCTCATCATGCTGAGTTCCTTCTTTTTTGACCATGGGTTGGAAACGCAGATAGGAGTAGGATTCTACCTGATTACGCAATATGTGCTGATTCAAATGAAGGAGCCAGTATATAATAGTGAGGCCTAATCGTTTGAAATCAAGAGAAATAGATAATACCGCTACCATTGTACTCAGCTCCCATCCTGCCCAGGTCCAACGGTGTGCAGCATAGCGTAGGTGCTACTGTTTGGTACCTTAGATTGCTAACACCGCTTTCTGAACTGTCCTGTTGCCCGGAAAGGAATCAATTTACATCCCCCTCATCCCAGCCGCAATCTTACTGTCAGCCGTTCCGTAATAGAGGAACCACTTGCCTTTGAAGGGCACCAATCCTTCCAGGAAGACCACATTGCCCACCTGGCCGGTTTTTTCGAATTCGAATTCCGGTTTGAAGAAATAGTGGTCCAGCCGGTCTTTTACCCGAAGGGGGGCGGTGGCATCCAGGAGTACCTGGCCGGCGGTATAGGTGCCCGGTGGCAGGGCAGGGTCGCCGCCTTCGTCCAGGTTGCGGCTGTTGTAGATGAGCAGGATGCCGGCACCGGTCAGCAAGGCCGGGGGTCCCGGCTCCACCAGTTGGCAGTCGAACATGCCGGGGCGGGGGCCGAAGACCGTCAGCAGTTCACCTTTTTCATTCAGCACCGGCTCCCAGTGGATGAGGTCGTCCGAGGTGGCGGCGAAGATGTCGGTGTCGCCCCAGTACATCCAGTATTTGCCGTTCACTTTGGTGGCCAGCAGGCGGTTTCCTTCCCTTCGGCAAACGATGGAACCCGACTTTGACCAGGTGTTCCGGAACTTGCCGGCACCCAGCACCAGGCCGTGTTTTTGCCATTTGATGAGGTCTTTTGAGCTGGCCAGGCAGAGCCGTGCGATTTTCCCGTCGTAGGCGGTATAGGTCATGATGTATCTCCCGTCTTCCGTTTCCACGATGCGGGGGTCTTCCGCACCGCCTTCCCACTCAAAGACTTTCATGCTGTCGTTGTCGGGATAAAAGACGGGTTCCGGCAGACGGTTGAAATGTTCGCCATCCAGGCTCCAGGCCAGCCCCAGCCGGGAGGTGCCGGCGTGGATGCCAACGGTGTCCTCGGCCCGGTAGATCATCCAGACGGTGTCGCTCCGTACTACGGCGGCGGGATTGAACACGTCTTTGGCTTCCCAGGCCACTTCTTCGCCCCTCACGGGGCAATGGAACAGGCCGTTGCCCGGGGTCAAAACCGGATTGTCGGCAATGCGCTCAAACCCGGTGAGGGCCCAGTCCTGGCCGGATTCGTTTTTATCGTCAACGTTGTTGCAGCCGAAGGCTGTGAAGAGCAAGAAGATGGCAAGAAATCGCATAAGCATGGTTTTGGGGTGAAAGATAAATATCGTTTTGGCAGTGGCGAAACCTGTGAATTCCACTGTTGATTCCCTATACTCGCTTCGCAAAAATGTACAGTTATGAACACGCATCTTTCGCTTCGCAAAAATGGGTTGGGTTTGTTGTTGGCCACTTTCCTGGCATTGACCGCTTGCTCACCCAAATACGACCTCATCATCCGCAACGGCCAGGTGATTGACGGCTCGGGGAGTGAGGCTTTTTCAGCCGACGTGGCCGTAAAGGGCGACCGCATTGCGAAGATAGAACCTGCACTGCGGGGCCGGGCCGGCAGAACCGTTGATGCGAAGGGCATGGTGGTGTCTCCCGGTTTTGTGGATGTACACGCCCACCTGGAGCCGCTGCCGGTATTGCCGGCGGCTGAGAGCCACCTTCGTATGGGCGTCACCACCGCCGTGGGAGGGCCCGACGGCAGCAGCCCGCTGAGCATTGGCAGTTACCTGGACAGTCTTGAAAAGATCGGTGTGGGCATCAACACCGCCTACCTGATCGGCCACAATGCCATCCGGCTGGAGGTGCTGGGCATGGAAAACCGGGCCCCCACCCCCGATGAATTGCAACGCATGGAGCAGTATGTGGAAAAAGCCATGCAGGAGGGTACCTTCGGCCTTTCCACCGGATTGAAATACCTGCCCGGTGCTTTTGCGAAGACGGATGAAGTGGTGGCACTGGCAAGGGTGGCGGCGGAGTACGGCGGGGTGTACACCTCACACATCCGGGAAGAGGGCCTTGGCCTGCTGGACGCCGTTGACGAAGTGATACAAATTGCCGAAGAAACCGGCATCACCGCCGTCATCACCCACCACAAAGCCATCGGCCAGCCCATGTGGGGTGCCAGCAAAACCACCCTGGCCATGGTGGACAGCGCCCGCGCCCGAGGCCTGGATGTGCGCATTGACCAATACCCCTACACTGCCAGCCATACCGGCATCAGCGTGCTGATTCCTGCCTGGGCCATGGAAGGCGGCCGCTACACCGCCTTTGCGAAGCGATGTGAAGACCCTGTGCTGAGAGACAGCATCAAGCGGGGCATCATCTACAACATCCTGAACGACCGGGGCGGTGGAGACCTCAAAAGGATTCAGTTTTCCTCGTTCAACTGGAAGCCTGAGTTGAGCGGTAAGACCCTTTACGACTGGGCCCTGGCCGAGGGCCTCGAACCCACTCCGGAAAACGGGGCGGAGCTGGTGATTCAGGCGCAGTTGCACCGGGGCGCCAATTGCATTTACCACGCCATGAGCGAAGACGATGTGGTGCGCATCATGCAACACCCGGTCACCATGGTGGCCTCAGACGGTCGCATCACCGAATTCGGAAAAGGGCACCCGCACCCGAGGGTTTACGGGACTTTCCCGCGGGTGCTGGGGTGCTATGTAAGGGAGATGAAAGTGCTGGATTTGCCGACGGCCATTTACAAAATGAGTGGACTGCCGGCAAGCGTGTTTGGCATCGGGGGAAGAGGACAACTGAAGGAGGGCTATTTCGCTGACATTGTGGTTTTTGACCCTGAAACCATCGAAGACAAAGCCACCTTCGAAAAGCCCCACCAATACCCCGTCGGCATTGACTTCGTCATCGTCAACGGCAAGGTGGTTTTGGACGAGGGCACCTTCAGGGATTTGAGAGCGGGGAAGGTGTTGCGAAAGCGAACGAAAAAATAAACCGACCCCGACCAGGCTCAATCAGCCCTTACCTCAGCAACCAGGGCTTTCAGCTCTTCGTAGCTGTCCAGCTCTCCGAGCTTGATCTGGCGGTGATCGTTTTTGTAGATGAGGGTGAATGGAATGGCGCCGTCCCACTTGGTACTCACCTTGTCAATCCACGAATTGTAATCCATGTCAGCCAGCGCGATGAGCTGGGCTTTTAGCTGGCGTTCCTGAACGAAGGGCAACAGTTTTGATTCGATCTGCTTTGGAAAATCCATGCTGATCAACACCACTTTGACGGGCTGGCCGGCCATTTCTTCGTGCAATTGTTCAAACCAGGGCAGCTCTGCCACACAGGGCTTGCACCAGGTAGCCCAGAAGTTGATGACGTAGGTGGTGTCGTTTTGAAGGTGCAGCAAAGGCTCAAGTTGCGCAAACTTTTCGGCGATGACAAAGGGAAGGCTGTCCCTGGAGCTGTTGCTGATGTCCTCCGGGCTTTTGTTCGCCGGGTCAGGTGAGTTGGCGGTGCATGAAAGGCCGATCAACAGTATTGAAAACAGAAGCAGCCGGGTCAGCATGGGGTGATGATTCATTGGTGCAATGGTGATTTCAAAATGTAGGTTTGCAGGGCATCGGCCATTTTCCGGTCGTTGCTGAGCCGGGGCACTTTGTTTTGCCCGCCGAGTTTTCCCTGTGATTTCATGTATTCCCGGAAGGCGCCTTTCTTCACAGGCCTGATGACCAACCTTCGGAGAATGTGCCCTGCGATGAGGTCTTTGTAATAAATGTTCTGCTGAACCATTTGCCCGTCCAGGGCTTTGGCGAAGGCTTCGAGGTCGGCAGGTGCCTGCTCAAACTCCACGAACCACTCGTGATAGGGCAGGCCGCCTTCCGGGGGTGTGATTTGCGGAGCGACGGTAAACTCAGTTACGGTAGCAGCATGTACGGCGGTGGTTGCCAGCATGGCGCGCTCCACTTCCTTGCCGATGACGTGTTCTCCGAAGGCAGAAATAAAGTGTTTGATGCGGCCGGTGACCAGCAGGCGGTAAGGCTTTGTGGAGGTGAATTGAACGGTGTCGCCGATGTTGTAGCTCCACAGCCCTGCATTGCTGTTGATGATGAGGGCGTAGTTGACACCCGGTTCAACGTCTTTCAGCGACAGGCGGGTTGGGTTTTCATTGAAAATCTCATCAGCGGGTACGAATTCGAAAAATATCCCGGAATTGACGTTGAGCAGCAATTCGGGCTTATCGGGCTGATCCTGAAACGCAATGAAGCCCTCCGAGGCCGGGTAGGTTTCCACGCTGGCCAGCCGTTTTCCAACGAGCTTTTCCAGTGCGTTGCGGTAGGGTTCAAAGTTCACCCCGCCGTAAACGAACATGGAGTAATTGGGGAAGATGTCCTTGATGTATTGCTTTCCGCTGCGCTCCAACAGCCGTTCGTAGTACATCTGCACCCAGGGTGGTATCCCACTGATCAGGCGCATGTCCTGGTGGATGGTTTCATCCACGATGGCCTCCAGTTTTTCTTCCCAAACCTCTATGCAGTTGGTTTTGTAACCGGGCAACTGGTTGGTGCGCAGCCAGGCTGGCACCAGGTGGTTCACGATGCCGGAAAGCCGCCCGGTGGGGATGCCGCCCACCATTTCCAGCTCCGGGCTGCCGGACAGAAAGATCATTTTCCCGTCCAGCCAGTCGCCGTGGCCGGTGCGGGCGTAGTAGTTGAAAAGGGCATTGCGGGCGGTGCCAAAGTGGTTGGGCAGGCTGTCTTTGGTGAGGGGGATGTATTTCACTCCGGAGGTGGTGCCCGAGGTTTTTGCAAAGTACCTGGGCTTGCCGGGCCACAGCACGTCTTGCTCGCCTTTGATGATCCGGTCCACCCAGGGCCGCAGGGCCTCGTAGTCCCTGATGGGTACGGTTGCCTTGAAATCCTCGTAAGACCTCACCTTGCCAAGCTGGTGCTCCTTGCCGAAAGCAGTGGTGGCCCCTTTCCGGATGATGCGCTCAAACTGGCGCTGCTGGGCGGCCACCGGTTCGGCACTCCAGCGCTCTATGGACCTGGCTATTCGCTTCGCAAAAGGCTTGAGCAGGTGTGATTTGAAACCCATTTTGAATTTTTGAAGAATCGAAGAATCGAAGAATCGAAGAATCGAGGAATCGAAGAATTGAAGAATCGAAGATATGATTCCGACTTTCGTTGGGAGGGGGATCGGGATATGGGAATAACCCGCCCCACTCAGGTTTGCAAAGATAATGGCAAGGGCTTGTAGCGGTGATTGCCGGGTCACTATATTCAGGTAATTGAGGGCGATTCTGAAAAAAGTTGCCTCAGGATTCTTTGTATTAAAACAAATGGCAATATTTTTGACACATTATCACACACCTTAATGTGGCAACAGCCACTTGATTTTCAGCACGTCCCGAACTCGATTACTAAAATTTTCCCGTTTACTTAATCCGGAAACCGGCATCCCAAAACGCGGTATCCCGGAAACCGAATACCACAATTAGAACCTGTTCATTCGGGTTTTGATTTGTCTGTTATTGTCTTGTGGGTCCCATGACCACAGGAGATAAGGACATCGTGATATTCATAGTAAGGTACACCAGTGACACTACCCCTGGTTGCCCTTTACACTATGTTTCACAACCAGGCCGGCACGCATTCCCTTATGCGTTGCCGGTTTTTTTTCGTCGCAATGGAATTACCAGCCTTGATCTTCAGTATCCTGGTGCGCCGTAATCGTTTCCCAGACCAGGTCTTTGAGCTCATCCAGGCCTTTTTGGGCCACTGAGGAGATGAACACCACAGGTATGGGGAGTTTTAACTCGCTTCGCAACATTGCGATGATTTCTTCATCAATCAGGTCGCATTTGGAAATGGCCAGAATCCGGGGTTTGTCCAGCAGTTCCGGGTTGTACTTTTCCAGCTCGTTGACCAGGGTGTTGTATTCCTTCAGAATGTCCTCTGAAAAGCAAGGCACCATGAAAAGCAGGGTGGAGTTGCGCTCGATGTGTCGCAGGAACCGCAGCCCCAGGCCTTTGCCTTCGTGCGCCCCTTCGATGATTCCCGGAATGTCGGCCATGACAAATGAGCGTGAATCACGGTAGGAAACGATGCCCAGGTTCGGCACCAGTGTGGTGAACGGGTAGTTGGCAATTTTTGGCCGGGCAGCAGAAAGTGCCGACAGCAGGGTTGATTTGCCGGCGTTCGGGAAGCCCACCAGGCCCACATCCGCCAGTACTTTGAGTTCCAGTATTTTCCATTCTTCTTTGCCGGGTTCGCCGGGTTGGGCGTATTCGGGAGCCTGGTTGGTGGCAGATTTGAAATGGGTGTTGCCCAGGCCACCCCGCCCACCGGAGACGAGCACCTTCTGCTCGCCGTGGCCGGTTATTTCGAATTCCACCTTTCCGGTTTCGGCATCTTTGGCCACAGTGCCGAGGGGCACATCCAGGATGACGTCCTCGCCATTGGCCCCGGTGCGGTTGTTTCCGGCTCCGTTGCCGCCATTGCCGGCAATGACGTGCTTGCGGTATTTCAGGTGGAGCAGGGTCCAGTTGTTCCGATTGCCACGCAGAATGATGTGCCCGCCACGCCCCCCGTCGCCACCGTCAGGGCCGCCTTTGGGGTTGCGCCGATCGCGGTGGAAGTGCGCACTGCCGGCGCCTCCTTTTCCGGAACGGCAACAGATTTTTACGTAATCTACAAAGTTCTTTTCTGCCATTTTGTAAAGCTAACTAACTGTGAATCTTGCCAATAGGCTGTGATGGATACAAACTGTAACCCGATTGGTTGAAAAAACAAACGGGCAATGGTGGATTCCCCATTGCCCTTTGTACTGCTTGCAGTTGTTTCGTTTCAGGCAGCCACTGCCACGTCAATGGCGTCGCAGAGCCTGTTGAATATCTCATCAATGCTGCCGATACCGGGAATTTTTTGCGCTTTGCCTTTTTTGGCGTAGTACTCAAAAACCGGGCTGGTCTCTTTGTTGTAAACCTCGATCCTGTTTCGGATGATCTGCTCGTCGTTGTCGTCGGTGCGGCCCGAGGTTTTTCCCCGAAGGAGAATTCTTTTGATGATTTCTTCGTCGTCAACTTCCAGTGCCAGCAAGGCCGTGACTTTGGTGCCCCTTTCTTCCAGCAATTGATCCAGGGCCTCCGCCTGTGCGATGGTGCGCGGGAAGCCGTCAAAAATGAATCCTTTGGCATCGGGGTTGGCGTCCACCTTGTTTTTGAGCATTCCGATGGTCACCTCATCCGGCACCAGTTCGCCTTTTTCAATGTAGCGCTTTGCTTCCTGGCCCAGGGGGGTGTTGTGGCCCATTTCATAGCGGAAGAGGTCGCCGGTTGATATGTGAACGAGTTGGTATTTCCCGACCAATTTTGCAGCCTGGGTTCCCTTGCCGGAACCCGGAGGGCCGAATAGAATCAAGTTTGTCATGGTTGATTTTTTTAAGGCTTTCAAAAAGAAGGCTGCGAAATTAACTAAAATGAGCAAGATGCGTTTGGCTGTGCATCTTGCCCATTTGATGATTGTTGTCATGCTGTTTTGATCTCTTACCGGCCTATTTGCTGCCGGTAATTGGATGACCTTGGCGGGTCAATCCTCGACATGGTTTGAACGATTCTGGTCTTTTCCTGCGGTGGGGCAGCCTTGAAGATTTCGATGATCTCGTCAGATTTGGTGTTCGCAAATACTTGCAGGATCATGCTGTTTGGATAGCTTCGGTTCACATCATTGAGCGACTCAATGGCTTCGGCCATCACTGCGCGTCCGGCTGCCGGGTTTTCGTGCATGATGTCGAGCCCATGCCGGTGGTAGTCGTAAATGGCCTGCCGGAATGGCCGGCACCGTGGGGAAAGGATGTTTTCGATCAGCCAATAGCGGTTGCGGTTGCCCTCGGTTGAGCGCCATCCCGGCACACTGCCGGCAACATTGGGTGGAATGCGGTTGACGATATCCTGGGCCATCTGGTAATAAGGTTCCCCACCAAACGGAGAGAATGAGTCAAAGTCCATCCCCAATACGATGTAGGCGTAATAACCCAGGATCGAAGTCAGGTTGTTCAGGTAGTTGGTCTCGCTGAATTCAAGCGGCTGGTATTGTTCATAGGTGAACACCACATCTTTGTCGAGGTGTTTGAACATGGGGGTGTTGTAGGTGCTTCCGAACACGGGCCTGATTGATTGCAGTGAAAGCTCCCCTTCAAAGGTATTGGTGCTCAGTTCTTTTGAAATGGTCAGTACCAACGAAAGGCCGATGCGCTCTTCCTGCTCAAAAACTTCGCTGGTCCATTTCTGGTTGTTCATGAACTCCTCCATGGCAGTCTTCAGCGTCTCAAAAACTTCAGGAGCGGTGGTTTGCAGTTTCGGGGTGTTGATGGTTACCTGCACTTCCAGTTCCTGTGCATTTGCAACCCAAAAGGCTGCCATCAAAATCAGAAGGCTTAGAATTTTCTTCATGTTGCTTGAATGAATCATTTGTCTTTTCCCACCCTTTTCAGGTGGATATTCAAATCGTCTCCTATCAGGTCAAAATTGTCTCCATCTATTTTTTTGATGGTCAATCCATCGGTGTCTATGGAGAAGTCTTCGTCATTGCCCCAGATGTAAAGTTGGCCGTTTTCCACTTTCCATTGGATGTTGGCGCCCCATTTTTTTGTTCCGAAATGACCGGTGCCGTCTTTGTTCAATTTTAGCCTGGCCCCGGAGAGGCTCAACAGTTTGTCGCCGATGTTCAGGGTCAGGTTGCCGATAGAGCCCCCAATTTCTACTGCACCTTCAGCCACTTTTCCGATGCCCTCGAGGAAAGATTTCACCCCTTCAGCAAACGGGGCATCTTCGTCAATGTTGCTCTTTTCCTTTTCAATGGATTCCCGGATCTTTTCTTTGGCTTCGGCGGTTTTCCGGTTCACCTCTTTTTTCCTGGATTCGATTTCTTGCTTCGCATCGGTCGTTTCGAGGCTGACTTTGTACTCACCCACCATTTGGCGGGAAAGGACAAAATCACTGCTGCAGGATTGAAGAATAAAAAGGCTTGAGAAGAGGAAGACAATTGCACGCATGATCACAAGGTTTTGGTTTTGGTTTTAGCTGAGCTTCCCTTTGCCGGGAAACAACATGCCTGCAATTTCATTGATGATATCTACGGCGACTTCAGATTTCGACTTTAACTTGAATTTCTTCTGCGTATTGCCTTTTTTGAGGATGGTAATCTTGTTGGTGTCGTGGTTGAATCCGGCGCCGGAATCCCGAAGGGAGTTCAATACGATGAAGTCAAAATTCTTCTTTTTCAGCTTTTCTTTGGCGTTGGCTTCCTCGTTGTTGGTCTCCAGTGCGAATCCGATGTTCAGCTGGTTCCCGCGCTTCATCTTGCCCAGCGAAGCAGCAATGTCCGGGGTCTTTTCCAGCTCAATTGACATGGCGTCAGAAGACTTTTTGATCTTCTCGGGAGCCTGGTGCCTCGGGCGGTAATCAGCAACTGCTGCGGCCAGGATGGCTACATCGCAGTCGGGATAAAGTTGCACTGCCTGGTCGTGCATTTCCCGGGCAGTGGTCACGTTAAATGTTTCTATTCCGGGGTGAACAGGGGCACTGATACGGGTTGGCCCGAGAATGAGTTTTACCAAAGCCCCTCTGTCAGCCAATTCCGTGGCGAGAGCGATGCCCATTTTGCCGGATGAGTAATTGCCGATGAAACGAACCGGGTCAATGGGCTCGTAGGTTGGACCTGCCGTGACGAGGATGGTTTTTCCTTTGAATTGATTTCCTTCGGCAAAATGGGTGCTCAGCAGTTTGACTATGTCTTCGGGTTCGGCCATCCTTCCGTCTCCCACCAGGCCGCTGGCCAGCTCACCGTGGGCTACGGGTATCAGTTTGTTGCCGAAGGAAATGAGCCGTTGAATGTTGTGTTGGGTTGCGGGGTGCTGCCACATGTCCAGGTCCATGGCGGGTGCAAAAAACACCGGGCATTTGGCCGAAAGGTAAACGGCCGTGACAATGTTGTCGCAAAGGCCGGTGGCAAATTTTGCAAGGGTGTTGGCGGTTGCGGGTGCCACCAGTATGAGGTCGGCCCAAAGGCCCAGGGCTACATGGTTGCTCCACTGTTCAGCATCAACCAGGCCCGAAATGACTTTTCTTTTGGAGAGGGTTGCCAGCGTAAGCGGCGAGATGAATTTTTCGGCATCCGGAGTCATCAATACCTGCACCTCCGCTCCGGCCTTGACGAGCAGGCGCGTTAAAAATGCGGCTTTGTAGGCAGCAATGCTGCCGGTGATAGCAAGCACGATCTTTTTCCCCCGCAATGACATTTCAGCAAATTTTGGTTGGGCCAAAGCTCCGGGAAGGAGAGGATAAATCAAAGCCGGGCTCGAGGTAAGCCCGGCTTTGAGGTGGGGTCAGTGCCGCTGGTTTTTGCGCTGATCGGTGTAGTGCCAGTAAACTTCACCATTCAAAAACTCCTCCGTTGCGATGATGGTTGGGTTGGGGAGCTTCTCGTAAAACTTGGAGATTTCAATCTGCTCCTTGTTTTCAGTTACTTCTTCAATGGTGTCGCTGGTGACGGCAAACTCTTCAAGTTTGTTGTTCAGCTCGTGTTTGAGATCAACGGCCAATTGCTTTGAACGCTTGGCAATGATTGCAACACTTTCGTAAATGTTGGAAGTAGGTTTTACCAATTCCTCGATGTTGCGGGCTCTTGCATTGGGGTCCAATCCCTGAGCTTTAGTTTTGATATCTGCCATTGGTAATGGATTTGAGTTTACTTACTGATTCGTCGTAGATCTGTTGTATCTCATTTCGGTACAGGCCGTCCTGGTATTTTCGAAGATAGTCTTCTGCATAGCCCCTGGTGGCCTTGTACCTTTCCTCCTGCTTGTCAAAAATACTGTTGCTGGCAAGGTCGTAACTCGCTTTGCAAATGTAATACCTCACTTGCTCGGCATTCTTTGTTTCCGGAAAATCCTTCAACAGGTTTTGGAACGTGACGGTGGCTGCCTGGTAGTGTCTGAGGTTGTAATACAACAGGCCTTCATCAAAGGCCTTCTTCTCCAGTTTCAGCCGCATCTCGTCAATCAGGCGATTGCATTCCTTTATACGGTCGGAATTCGGATAAGTATTCACAAATACCTCGAATTCGTCAATGGCTTTCTGGGTATAGGTCTGGTCAAGCCTGAAAGACGGTGACATGTGGTAATTGGAATACGCGGCCATGAAATCTGCCTCCTCTCTTTTGTCGCTGGTCGGGAAGGTACTCGAGAAGTTTTTGAAATAGTAGTTGGCCAGAATGTACCTTCCAAGATGATAGTAGGTGTAGGCGTAGTCAAAATAAATTTGTTCGAGTTCAGGCCTTCCCCTGTATGCGGGAATTACCAACTCAAACAACGCCTGGGCCCGTGTGTATTCCTTTTGTTTGTAGTAATCAAATGCCTTTTTGGAGATGAGTTCTACATCACCGCTGGCACGGATCTTTTCAAACTCGGATTTGCACGATGCAAGACCGAGGGCCAGGGCTGCAAAAAGCACAAATATGACTAGCCTGTTTTTCATAGGGGCGCAAAGATAAGAGTATTGCATTGATAGTCAATCTGAAATTCAGTGGGTTAGGTTGTGCCTGCCACTCGTTGTGGGTGGGCTGTGACAGAGGAAAGAGAGTTGATTGACCCCTGAATGGTTCGATGGCACGAATAAAAAATGCCCACTCCCCGGAGGAAGTGAGCACTTTTTGCGGTTAAATGGATTGGCTGTGAGAGGAGGATTCGAACCTCCACGGGGCGGTTAGCCGCTGCACAATATGGCCCTGCCGGCCAACGATAGTGGTCAACCCTGGCAGGTGCAAGCGCACCCCTGAAGACGGGCTTGCATCGGCGCTATGCAGTGTTTATCCCGAACTCCCCACCCCCGAGACAAGAGGGCATGGCTTCCAGTTTCATCACCTCACAGTGTTTTAAAGAACTTTAAAAGAACAGTGCAAATGTAAAGCCATTCCCTATTATTGTGGAAATGATTTAATGAATTGATAGAAAAATTAGAAATTGTTGATAGAATTAGCTGTATAGTTAGATGGTATCCATTTTGCCTTCTGATATTGAGGGTTTTATTTGGATTGTTCGATCGTACTGGCTTTTTGATTTCATTTGACGAAGGAAAGTTGAATTATTTTTGAAGAATGAAATCAATATGATCCTGATTATGGATATGCTAAAATTCACGCTCTTGGTTTCAGTACTTTCTTTCAGCAGGCCAATCGAAAACCAACCCGATGGATGCTGAACCAGTCTTTTGGGGAGTTCTTTTTACCACGGTGGTAATACAGTAATTTTGCGACCATTTTGAAAATCACTAAACAACTGAATATGAAGATTCGAATCGTTTTGCTCCCGTTGTTGCTTTTTTTGGTTCTTGGAACCGCCCAGGCGCAGAAGTTCGGGCATATCAATGTAGGTAACATTCTGGTGCTCATGCCAGAGACCAAAGGGGCAGATTCCTTGCTGCAGTTATACCAGGATTCACTGGTGGCAGTTGGTGAAAGCAGGGCGGATTCTTTGAAAGAGGACATCCTGGCTTTCAGCAAAGATTACAATGAAGGATTGCTGACGCCAAAGCAGGCCGAAACCAAAAGAGCCGCTCTGGAACAAAGGCACCAAGCAATTCTTGCCTACGAACAACAGGTGCAAAACTGGGTGGCCATGAAAAGGGAAGAATTGCTCACACCCATCCTCGAGAAATTGCAGAATGCCATTGATGAGGTAGGCAAAGAGGGGGGGTACTACATGATCTTTGATACAAGCGTGGTGAATACCATTCTTTATGCACAGGAATCGGACGACCTTGCACCTCTTGTCAAAAAGAAGTTAGGAATTGAGTGATGTAGAATAGAACCTGGATTGAGAACTGCTCAGCCATTCTTCGATCTGATCCAGGTAAATGAGCCCCAATGCCTGCCCTTCTTCAATCACCAGAAGGGCAGGCATTTTTGTTTCATAGAGTTTTGACAGTGCTGTTTCCAGCGCAGTGTGGTAGCCTATGGTCTCCAGTTTCGGAGGCTGTTCACGGGGCATTGGGTTGGCATCCGTCTTTATGGTGCCGAGCTTGTATTTTGGACGTCCTTGTTGGCCGGTCAATTCTTCAAATGCTCCTGGTTTTTGAAACACATCAGAAATCTTACTGCTCAATAAGTGTTGCCTGTGGGTCCAGGTACGCTCCCTTTGCGCAGCGATGAAAATGAAGACAGCGATGAAGATGTATGGAATATTCCAATTGAACATACCGTAGGCGAACATTGCGAGGGCGATGACCTGGCCAATGCTTGCAGCAATTTTAGTTGCCTTGTACCTGCCCATTTTGCCGGCCAACAGCGCCCTCAGCACTCTTCCTCCGTCCATTGGAAAGGCGGGGATCAGGTTGAAAGCTGCCAGGCCCAGATTCATTGCGAAGATGAAGGGGGGCAGGAAATCAAAATCGGACAGGATCAACTCCGGCGTCAGAAACTCCACCCCTGCAATTTGGGGTGCTGTTACCAGCATGAGGTAAGGGATGAAGAGCAGCGAGATGAGTACGTTTACCGCCGGCCCCGCTATGGCAATCCACAATTCGTCCAGGGCTTTCTTTGGCAGGGTTTCCAGCCGGGCCAGTCCGCCAATTGGTAAAAGGAGTATGTCGCTGGTATTTACGTTCAGTTTTCTGGCGGCCAGCGCATGTCCGAATTCGTGCAGCAAGATGCAAAAGAACATCGCTGTAAGCGCAAGGCTGACCCACAGGGTTTGTCTTTCGTTGAACTGATATATCAGTGCCGTGTACCAGACCATAAGTGGCAGCAGAAGGAATGTCCAGTGCACTTTTACCGGAATACCGGATAAACTGAAGAGTCTTATTGATCTGTGCATGGGTCGGGTTGAAGGCAAATTGGCTTACAAAGCAAGGAAAAAAGAAAAAAGGGAGTTGGAATTTTTTCCAGCTCCCTTTGGCAATTGTGAAGTTGAGTGCGCTGCAAAAGGTCATTTTACGTTGGAGTTCACTGCAAATGAAGTTGATTGAGAGCCCTGCCCTGTCCCTGTCCGGCCCGTCTGGCCGACGGAAGTTGAGAGAGGTTGATCCCGATCCCGAATCAAGTTCGGGATCGGGATCAACCTCTTTCAACGAATTCGGGCACTTTTTGCAATGCGCTCTGAAGTATATTACATCAAACGGCGTGCATGGTTTCTTTCCACATTGGGATGTAAAGCTGGCCTTTCAGGATGTTCCTCGAAATTACGATGCGTTGAATTTCGGAGGTGCCTTCGTAAATCTGTGTGATCTTGGCATCTCGCATCAGCCGCTCTACGTGGTATTCCTTCACATAGCCGTATCCGCCGTGGATCTGCACTGCCTCGATGGTGGTTTTCATGGCAGTTTCCGATGCAAACACCTTGGCCATTGCACTGGCGGCGGCGTAGTCCATTTCTTGATCTTTCAGCCATGCAGACCGCAATATCAGCAAGCGGGCTGCCTCAATTTCAGTGGCCATATCGGCAAGTTTGAAAGCAATTGCCTGGTGTTGTGCGATGGGTTTTCCGAAAGCCTGGCGCTCCTGTGAGTAGTTAACTGCCAGTTCATAAGCTCCGGATGCAATTCCGAGGGCCTGGGCTGCAATTCCAATCCGGCCGCCATTCAGTGTGTTCATTGCGAACCTGAATCCAAAGCCATCTTCGCCAATGCGGTTGGCCTTGGGCACTTTCACATCGTTGTACATGATGGTGTGCGTATCAGAAGAACGGATGCCGAGTTTGTCTTCTTTGGCACCGATGGTAACGCCCGGCCAGTCAGTTTCCACAATCAGGCAGTTTATTCCTTTGTGGCCTTTTTCAGGGTGTGTTTGCGCCATCACCAGGTGTACGTCTGAGGTGCCACCGTTGGTGATCCAGTTCTTGGTGCCGTTCAGCAGGTAGTAATCGCCCATGTCAACAGCGGTGGTTTTCTGGCTGGTAGCGTCAGAGCCGGCTTCAGGCTCGGACAGGCAAAAAGAGCCAAGCCACTCGCCCGTGGCCAGTTTGGTCAGGTATTTCTGTTTTTGTTCTTCATTGCCGTATTCTTCCAGGCCCCAACAAACAAGGGAGTTGTTGACAGACATGATCACCGCACAGGAAGCATCTACCTTGGATATTTCCTCCATTGCAAGGACGTAGGAAATGGTGTCCATCCCCCCTCCTCCATATTCCGGAGAGCTCATCATGCCAAGGAATCCCATTTCGGCCATCTTTTGTACTTGTTCTTTGGGGAATTCCATTTTCCGGTCGCGATCAATGACGCCCGGTAGCAATTCATTGCGGGCAAAATCTCTGGCTGCTTCTCTGACAGCCAATTGTTCTTCTGTGAGTTCAAAATACATTTTCGTCAGGTTGTTTGATTAGGTATTAAGGGTCATTCCAAGCAAGGGTGGCTATTATACCAGTTCCATTACCGTTCTGAATGCCAGAGCTTTATCGCTGTATTTTTCGAGGTGCTCCTTTTGAAGGGCTGGAGCGTCATTTTGCCAGTAAGATTCAAGTTTTTGCTGGTCTTCGCAAAAATACTGAACTGCATAAGTGATACTGTCTTCGTCCTGTACAGGTTGCAAGATTCTCATGATTTTATAATCGGTGAAACAACCTGTGCGCATCACATCCGGGATGTGTTTGGTCTTCATCCAGTTCAGCCATTCTTCGGCAATGTCTTCGTCCACTCTGATGGTGACGTTGTACAGGATCATACTTTACATATTACCATTTAAACAGCTCGTCAATAGCTGCCTGCACTTTTTCTATGGACGGAATCATCGTTTTTTCCAGGGTCTCATTGAGCGGGATGGCAGGCATGTTTTCGGCACCGATGGTTCTGACCGGTGCATCCAGCTTGGTGAAGCAATTTTCCTGGACCCTGGCTGCCAGGCTTTGGGCGAAACTGTTGTTGACGGGTTCTTCGGTTACCACCAGTACCTTTCCATGCCTTTTGGCGGCTTCGTACATCGCTTTTTCGTCCAGTGGGAACAAGGTTCTGAGATCGAGTACTTCCACCCTGCCCTTGAATTTTGTGGCGGCGTTCAGCGCCCAATGCACGCCCATGCCGTAGCTAATGACCACCATGGTGTCACCTTTTCCAATTGCCTCCTCGTCCGCTTTCAGAATGCTGTTGGCTTTGCCGAAGGGCAGGATATAGTCTTCCGAAGGCATGATGCACCGTGCAGCGTCAGTGCCTTTGACTTTGGACCAGTACAAGCCTTTGTGTTCCAGAATCACAACCGGATTGGGGTCGTAATAGGCGGCTTTCATAAGGCCTTTCAGGTCTGCCCCGTTGCTGGGGTAGGCAATTTTTACACCTCTGATATTGGTCACGACCGACTCTACACTTGAAGAATGGTACGGCCCGCCACTGCCATAGGCTCCAATGGGCACCCTGAGGATATTGCTCACCGGCCATTTGCCATTGGACAGGTAGCAGGAACGGCTCACCTCGGTAAACAATTGGTTGAGGCCGGGCCAGATATAGTCGGCAAACTGAACCTCAACGATGGGCTTCAACCCAACGGCGCTCATGCCAACCGTGCTGCCAACGATGAACGCTTCCTGAATGGGAGTGTTGAACACCCTGTCATCGCCGAATTTTTCGGCCAGGGTGGCGGCCTCCCGGAAAACGCCTCCCAATCTGCGGCCCACATCCTGGCCATAGAGCAGGCACTCATCGTGTTTTTGCATGAGTTCCTCAATGGCAAAGAGGGCGCAGTCAACCATTACCTTCATCTCCCCATTTTCAGGTTTTCGGGTGCCTTTTTCTTCGGTAATGGGGGTGGGGGCAAAATCGTGGGTGAAAAGATCATCCGGCCTTGGGTCTTCCGCATTTCGGGCTTTTTCAAAATCGCTTTTGACCGCGTCGAGGGCTTCTTTCTCAAGCTTTTTGAGTTCCTTTTCTGAAAAGCCAAATTCGAGCATTTGTTTGCGGAAGATGGGATAGGGGTCTCTTTTGCGGTGGTCTTCCAGGTCGTCCCTGTACCATTCCATTCTGACGCCGGAAGTGTGGTGGTTGAGCAAGGGAACTTTTGCGTGCAGCAGAAATGGTCTGCGTTCTTTTCTGACGGTTTCTACTACTTCTTTGCTGGTATTGAAACTCTTGATGAAGTCGTTGCCATCAATACTTACCGCTTCGAGTCCTTTAAACCCCCGGGCATACTCAGCGGCATCCTGGGCGCGGGTTTCTTTCGCATTTGCCGATATGTCCCAGCCATTGTCCTGAACCAGGTAGATAATGGGCAATTTTTTCAACACGGCCATTTGGAACGCCTCGGCAACTTCCCCTTCGGTAACGGAGGCATCGCCCAGTGAGCAAACCACTACCGGAAGTTCCCCGTTGGGGCCCAACTCCCCGTTTTTCAGTAAACCTCTTTGCTCTTTGTAATGGATTCCCATTGCCACGCCGGTGGTGGGTATGGCCTGCATGCCGGTTGCAGAAGATTGGTGCGGTATTTTTGGCTTGTCCGGATCGTTGAGGCTGGGGTGGCTGTAGTAACTCCTCCCTCCGGAGAACGGATCGTCCCGTTTGGCCATCAGTTGGAGCATCAGGTCATAAGGCTGCATCCCGATGGAAAGGAGGATGGAGTCGTCGCGGTAATAGGGTGCTATCCAGTCGCAGGGAAGCAATTGCATGCCCATTGCAATCTGAATAGCCTCGTGCCCCCTTGAAGTGGCATGAACGTATTTGGAAACGAATTTGAAATGCTCTTCGTAAATCTCCGTCATGGATTTGGCAGTGGCCATCAATTTGAAAGCCTCTGCCAATTCCTTTTTTGAGATCATTTCTTTGGTTTGTAGCATGGTCGGGTACTATTTGGTGCTGCTACGTTCCTTTAAAAGCAGCGATGGCTTCTTTGGCAAAATCTGACAAGACGAGTTCACCACTGACGGCTGCCCTTTTGTCCAGAAGTTCGTCCCAGTTTTCCGATCCCTCCCAAAAGATTTCCTTCAGCTTTTTCATCGCTTCCGGATTGTAGGTTTTGAGCGTCTCGATGAAATGTTCGAGGTAAGCGTCAAGTTGTTCGGCGGTCTCGAACACTTCTGTAAACAGCCCTTTTTCTTTGGCCCAGGCAGCCGTTTGCCATGCTTTGGCGTTGATGGACATTTGGCTGAAAGCCGAAAGGCCGATTTTTCTTTGAACGGCGGGCCCCACAACGAAAGGACCAATGCCGACAGCCAGTTCACTCAACTTCACACTTGCCCATTTTGTGGCCATGCAGTAGTCAACTGCGGCGGCCAGCCCGACACCACCTCCAACGGCCTTCCCCTGCACCCTGCCAACAATAAACTTTGGGCATTTGCGCATGGCGTTGATGACATTGGCAAAGCCGAGGAAAAAACGCTTTCCCTGTTCCGGGTTTCCAATCGCCGACAATTCGTCAAAGCTGGCTCCTGCACAAAACGTGCGATCTCCGGAGCTTTTTAAGACCACAACTTTTGTTTCGGGGTGAGTTCCTGCTTCTACTATGGCCTGTGTCAGTTGGCTCAGAAGGTTTCCGGGCAATGAATTGTGTGCAGGGTGGTAAAATGTGATGGTGCTTATTCCATTGTTATGATCGAGGGAAACATTCCCTTGTCGGGTTCGGTCCATTGTACTTTGTCGTTTGGCCCGCAAAGTTATGAAATTCTACCCCTTCTGAAGGCTGGGCTTTGACCAATCCAATCAGTGACAATTGGCAGCTCTGTGGCCTCATCAGCGAAGGCATTTGCCTGGAATTGCTTACCCCGGAATACACCTCGTAAGGGCGGTTTAAAAATGTTTTGCTGAAGGAAACAAAGACAGATTATTTGCGTAATGGCAAAAACTGCACACAATCAAAAAGTTGTGTGAATCCCTCGATCGCCAAACGGCTGACTGGTTTAGCAAGTTAAAAAGTCAAGTTTTTTGCAGATTTTTTTTCTGAAAAGGTCTGGAAGGCCTTGGCATTGCGGGGTTCTTTTTAGAACTTTGTAGCTTGGGTGGCCGAAGGGACGGTTCTTACCGGGTCGCTCTATTCCGAAAGTCCTTTTCCGGAATAAACATACACGAGAAAACCAGGCTAACCTCGCTACTGATACTACACAACGCTTTAAGCCTTTTCTCGCGACGAACCAATCTTAGCAACAAGGTGAAATTAACCCCTCCAAAGCGTTATTGGGGAACTACACAAGGACGTAAACAAACTGACGCCCATTAAACAGCAGCGAAATGAGCACCACGTACAAAGTCATTCTCTCCGGATGCCTGGAGTTTGGAACGCAACGCAGTTTCGATCAGGTTCTCAAGTTCTATGAGCACAGGACTGAGAATTACTATCGGAATGACGTTTTGTTCAAAGCCGAAGATGTTTTTGATGAGGAGACTTTTACCCTCAACATCCCTCGTTCCATTACCAACGAATGCCCCGAGAAGCGGTGGAAGAACACCCTGAACCTGTTGGAGTATGTTTCCCAATATGCCGTTGCCGGTGATATCAAGGCATGGGTCATTGCCGGTGGCAAACCCATCGTTGACAAGGTCATTGAACCTTCAGGGGACAAAAGCGCCACACAGGCTTTTCTCGAAGGCCGGGAGTTGCTCCACAAAAACGGCATGGAACAGGAAGCAATGGTGGCACTCAACAGGGCCATTGAAAAGTTTGAACGCCATGCCCTTGCTTATGAAAGGAGAGGTCATATCAATTTCACCCTCCGCAATTACGACGATGCACTTTATGATTTTACGAAGAGCATTCATATAAACCCCAACCATCCTGACGCATACTGGGGCCGGGCGAATACCTACCTTGTAAAGAAGGAGTACAGCAGCGCCATTGCGGATCTCGAAAAAACCATCAAGACCAGTATTCCTCACCAGCCAATTTTCTGGAGCGCACGCCGCCTCAAAGGGGAAATTCACTTGATGCTCAAAGAGTACAAAGAAGCCATATTCGAACTGAAATTGGTTACCAAAAGGCAATTCAAAAGCGATGATCCGAATGCCAAGTGGCAGATCAGGGCATTGTTCAATTACGGAAAGGCCTTGTTCGAAATGGGAGAGTACACCGAAGCCGTGAATGTGTTTGACAAATTACTGGAAATGGAGCAAGACGGGAAAATGATTCCTCCGAAAGCTCAACAGTATTATTACCGTGCGCTTGCCAGGAAAAACGCCGGCGAAGGCGGCTACCTCAGCGACCTGAAAGAAGCTGCCACACTCGGCTCAAAAGAAGCTTCGGCCATGTTGGAATCCATGGCTTGAAACCAATGAGTTATAAATAACGAAAGGCCATGCTCAGCAGAGTTTGGCCTTTTTTTCATGAAATCCGCCCGCAATCCGACGCTTTGATTTCCGTTTTATGGCCAGCAATGCCTTTATGAAAATTTACCTGCTTTTAGCATTTCTTATTTCTTTTTCGTCGCAAATGTCCTTTGCACAGAATGGCTATATCACGGCCGGCAATGCACCGTCAAAGCTGAAGAAGTCCTTGCAAAAAGCCCGGTTTTTGGCTTCTTCCGGAGAGTTGGCTTCTGCTGCCGGCGAGTTGGGCAGGGCACTGAAAAAGGAGCCTCTGTTCATAGATGCAATTATTGAACTGGGCAATGTTTACAATCAGATGGGAAATTATCCGGCTGCGGAAATGCAGTATGAAAAGGCCATTGGAATTGATTCCACCTATCTGCCCAATCTATATTACAGCCTCGGCATTGTAGAATTTGATCAGGATAAGTACGGCGAAGCAGAGGAGCATTTTGAAAAGTTCCTTTCAGCAGCAAGAGAAGGAACCCGAAGATATCAAAACGCCAGACGCTACCTTGCGAATGCTGCTTTTGCAGCCCGGGCCGTGGCCAATCCCGTTCCTTTTGAACCGAAAAACATGGGCCCGGCAATCAACACCGAAGAAGATGAATACCTGCCCTCATTGACCGCCGATGGAGAAACCCTGATCTTCACCGCAGTCCGGCATGGGCAGGAAGATTTTTACCGGAGCCAGAAGCTGGACAGTACCTGGATGCCGGCAGAGCCCATCAGCGCCGTCAACACCGAATTCAACGAAGGTGCACAGACCATCAGTGCCGATGGCAAACTGCTGGTCTTTACCATCTGCAACAAGCCAGGTGGCCTGGGCCGCTGTGACCTGTATTTTACAGAATACAAAAACGGCAACTGGACACCCGTCAGGAATTTGGGAAAACCGGTGAACTCAGCTCAATATGAGTCCCTGCCCAGCCTGTCACCAGAAGGGAATGCCCTGTACTTTACCAGCAACAGGAATGGTGGCTTCGGCGGGCTGGACCTTTGGGTGAGCTACCGGAAGCCGGATGGTACATGGGGGGAGCCCGTCAATCTGGGGCCGACCATCAATACCCCATTTGATGAACAGGCCCCTTTCATTCACCCTGACGGGCAAACGCTGTACTTCATGTCAAAAGGGCATCCGGGATTGGGGGGCTATGATCTGTTTCTTGCCAGGAAGGACGAGAAGGGGGCATGGTCAACTCCCCAAAATCTGGGCTTTCCCATCAACACAAAGGGCAACGAGGGGGCTTTGACGGTCAGCCTGAACGGCAAGATGGCCTTCTATGCTTCGGACATGCCCGGTGGCTTCGGAAAGAATGACATTTACTATTTCGAATTGTACGAAGCAGCCAGGCCTGCCCCTGTTACTTATGTGACGACAATGGTTTTTGACGAAGAAAACAGAAAGCATCTGACGGCACGGATTGAAATATACGAGCTGGGTTCAGGTAAGCTCGTAGTGAGCAAAACAAGCGATGAAAACGGGGAATCCCTGAGCACACTTCCTTCGGGAAAAGACTACGCACTCAACGTGAGCAAGGAAGGTTACCTGTTTTTTTCCGAAAATTTTTCCCTCTCGGGTTGGACGGATGCCGATTCCACGTTTCACCTCGAAGTTCCTTTGGTAAGGATTCCTTCAGGGGGTGCAGACGCTACGGAATCTTCGGCCGTGGTTCTCAAAAACGTGTTTTTTGAAAGTGGATCGGCGACCTTGTTGCCGAAGAGCAAAGTGGAACTGAACAAACTTTATGAACTGCTGGCACAGCACCCGGA
>JALWSS010000106.1:0-21247 GCA_026993525.1 Saprospiraceae bacterium | reverse complement strand
CACCCGGAATTGAACATTCAAATCAATGGCCATACGGACAACGTTGGAACCGGAGAAGACAACCAGGTGCTTTCCACGAAGAGGGCCAAAGCGGTTTACAACTACCTGGTGGGGAAAGGCATTGACCCCGCCAGGCTGCGATACAAGGGCTTTGGTGAGACAAAGCCCATTGCCGGAAATGACACCCCGGAAGGAAGAAAACTGAACAGAAGGACAGAGTTTCAAATCATTCAATGAGCCGATGACGATTGTGAGCGCGAACTCAGTTGTTAAATTGCCGAGGCTGAAGAGGGATTACTTTCTGGAGGAAGATGTGTTGGGCATTGCCGAAGACCTGATTGGAAAACTTCTCGTTGCGAAAACAGATGGGGAGTTGTGTGCCGGAAGAATCGTTGAAACCGAGGCCTACAAAGCCCCGGAAGACAAAGCCAGCCACGCCTGGAACAATCGGCGGACGCCACGAACGGAAATCATGTTTGCGGCAGGTGGCCATGCTTACGTTTACCTCTGTTACGGAATGCACCACCTGTTCAACGTGGTAACCGGCCCGGCAGAAACTGCCCATGCCGTTTTGATCCGGGCCCTCGAGCCCGTGGTAAATGTTGATTGCATGTTGCGAAGAAGAAAAATGCGCACCCTCCAAAAACGCTTGACCGCCGGACCGGCTGTTTTGACCCAGGCCATGGGGATTACCACCGCCGATAACGGTACTTGCCTTTACGATCCCGCCAGCCATATCTGGATTGCAGATGATGGCTTCCACGTTGGCGGGCAGGATGTGGTGCAAAGTCCCCGGATCGGTGTGGATTATGCAGGCGAATGCGCCGAATGGGATTGGCGGTTCACCCTGAAAAATTCAAAATGGCTAAGCAAATGATCAATTTGATTGCAAATATGAATACTGTGATTAAAATGTACTCCCTCCTGATGGCCGCATTGGTTTTTCTAATCCCCGTCAATGCACAAAATGGTGGTTACGTCAACTACAACTACACTTACCTGGATAACATCAAAACGGTGCAATTCCACGTAGAGGGCCTTGTGTTGAGTCAACCTGTTTATTACCTGAATTCCGGCTCAGCTCTTGAACTCACTTTCGACGACCTGAGTCCGGACTACCGGGAATATGTTTACACGGTTGTTCATTGCAACGCTGACTGGACACCTTCCGTCCTTGTTTCTTCAGAATATCTATCGGGGTTTGAGGAAGAGATCATCGAAGATTATGAGTATTCCTTCAAGTCCAAAACCATCTACACCCATTACACCGTCTTTCTTCCCAATGAAGACATGCAATTTTCAAAATCGGGTAATTACCTGTTGCTGGTTTACGACAATGAAGATGAAAGAAGACTGGCTTTTGTGAGGCGCTTCATGGTGGTGGAGCCACTGGTAAACATCCAGCCGAATGTGGTACGGCCGGCCATGGTGAGCAAAAGTGACACCCATCAGGAGATAGACTTTTCTGTCATTCACAAAGGATTTGAGATCAGGAACCCACGCACGGAACTGTCGGTAACCGTCTTGCAAAATGGCCGGTGGGACAACGCCATTCAGGATTTGAAACCACTGTTCTCGAGGGCAGAGGAACAAGTCTTTGATTACCAGAACAAGGTGATCTTCCCCTCCGGCAAGGAATTCAGATACCTCGACTTGAGGAGCCTCAGGTATGGAACAGAAAACATTGCCCGGGTGGAGTACATCAACGACCGGTACGAGGTAACCCTCTACACCGACGAAAAGCGAAACAAAAGTGCCTACCTGGAATTTGAAGACATCAACGGAAACTTCGTCATAGACAATTTTGACGACCGGGATGCCGTACTGGAAAGTGAATACGCTTCGGTACTTTTCTCGCTGGCAAGTCCGGGCGAGCTTTATGATTACGACGTTTACTTGTTCGGCGCATTTACGGAATGGCTGTTAAAACCGGAATTCCAAATGGTTTACAACCCGGCGGTTAATGCATATGTGGGAAAGGCATACCTGAAACAGGGCTATTACAACTACCTGTATGCTGCCGTTCCGAAATCAGGTGGTGACCTGGATTTTGGACCCATCGAAGGCAATTGGTACGAAACCCGTAATGACTATACCATTTTGGTTTATTACAGGCCTTTTGGCGGCAGGTATGACCGGCTTATCGGGGCACTGACGTTTAGCTCAAGGATCTGAGCTGTGCAGAATCCATTCGCCCCCCCCCCGTTGACCCAATCCAACCCGGCCATTGTACCCACAACCATTTACCCCGGCTACAATTCCTCCCGGCCACAGGAGGGGTAGCTTGGGTTGGGCAAGGGAAGCTCTTCCTCCTTTCAAAAGAACCGGTGCCGACATTGTACTTTTCGCACCGCAAAGTGTTGGTCTGACTCGTCTTTCCTGCCTTTTCTTTCTTCTCGTAGTTTTGGCTGTGGCGCAAAGCGGGTGTTGGCATTTAATCAGGGCAAGGTGTGGGTGTGGTGTGGGGACTTCTTTTGACCAGCCCCCACACCGGTAATTCCCGCCCTGTCCCCTTCAATCCGGTTCCACCGGTTCCGACTGAAAGAACAAAACCGAGTGCTTTGTTGCCCTTGAAACAGCCAAATGGAAGAAGATAGGGCATACCTTTGCAGTATGAAAAACGAGACCAAACCAGCCTGCCTGCCAGGGGCCGGGGCCGGCTCCCGGAAAAAGACACCAAGAGTGGCTATCATCTCTGATGAGCGGTTTCCTCATCACGCCACCAATACCCAGCAGGTAATCAAAAATGCTGATGCACTGGCCGCCGCCGGGCTTCCCGTTGAGCTGGTGATTCCGATACAATGGAAAGGCCTGTTCAAGCCGGGCTACAGTGTGTCAAAGGCCATCAGCGAATACTACAACGTTCCGGAACGAACCGCAATTCGCAAAGTGCCGACCATACCTGCCAGCGATCTGCGCCTCGAAAAGTTCACCCATTGTTTTGCTTCATTGATCTATTGCCGGCTGAAGGGCTACGATGTGATATACACCCGGAATGAGTTCACGGCAATCTTCGGGGTCATGTTTGGTTTCAAAACGGTTTTTGAGACGTACCGGAAGTTTGGCGATGAATACCCCCGGGCCATGCGTTTCCTGTCGGGATTTGCGAAGAAGAAGAATTTTCTGGGGATGATCCTGCACAGCCACCTCTCTTTCAACTCGATGAAAAAGGCCGGTTTTCCCGAAGAAAAACTTGTCGTGTTCCACAATGGATTTGACTACTCCGACATGGAGCCCATGCTGACCAAAAGCGAGGCCAGGGAAAAACTGGGATGGGAGTTCAAAGGGCGCTATGTGGTGTACACCGGAAACATGCAGCAAAACAAAGGCCTTGAAAGTGTAATAGACATTGCGCAGCGACTGCCCGAAACGAATTTCGTCCTGGTGGGAGGCACCCCTGCTGACATCAACCGGCTGAAGGAATATGCTGCCGAAATGAGGGCTTCCAATGTGCTGTTTACCGGATACAAGCCCATCAGCGAGGTGGCAACTTACCTCTACGCTGCCGATTGCCTCATCATTCCCCCCGTATCAGCACCCCTGGAAAAGTACGGGCGCACCGTCCTTCCGTTTAAAACTTTCCTTTACCTGGCAGCCGGCCGGCCCGTGTTGGGCCCCATGCAGGATGACCTGACCGAGGTGATGGAGGATGATTACAATGCGGTGATGGTGAAACCCGACGACATTGACGAAGCAGCGGCCGCCCTCAGCCGGCTACTGAATGATCCGGCCAAACTGCTCAGGTTGTCAGAAAATGCTGCCGAATCCGTAAAGCACCTGACCTGGGAATCGAGGGCGAAGAGCATCATCGGGTGGCTGACCAACGCCTGGAATGGGATTTATCCGGACCTTGAGAAAAGTTCAGCACCGAGGCCATCGAAAGCGGAAGTGGAAAAGTCTGTTTCCTGAGTTTTCCCCTTCGGCAAATCCTTTTGGGCCTGGAAGTTCCCCTTTCGCAATTCGGCCCGGCCACAATCCCATACCTTTGTACTTGACCAACGGGCATGAATTTTTCCGTGATTGTCCTGTTGTTTTGACCAATGAGCACCATCACCCTTCGCACACTTTTAGAACCAGGCACCTTTTTGGATCAACAATGAAATCATGATCTATCCATTGTTTGTGCGAACTCGAATTGAACAAGGCAATCGCCGTTTGCTGGAAGGGCTTTTCGTGGTCCTTTTTTGTTTTTGTGCAGCTTTTTCCTTCGGGCAAAACAAAGACCTGGAAAAGGCCAATGAGCTGTATCAGTCTGCCAGGTACGCCGAGGCAGCCCGCTTGTACGAAAAAGTGCTGGACACTTATTCTGAGAAAAAACGCGCTACCCGTTCCTCGTTGAATGTAATGACCAAACTGGCCCGGTGTTACAGCATGAACAATCGCTTTGCTGAGGCGGAGAAATTGTATGCGAAAATTGTGCAGGACGACCGTGCACGGCCCGACGCAGCACTGCACTACGCCGAAACATTGATGGTGAATGGCAAATACGAGGAGGCAAAAAATTGGCTCCTGAAATACCAATCCCTGAAACCCGATGACGAGACTGCTGCATTGTTGATCCGTTCTTGTGAAGCAGCACCTGGCATCCAGCCATTTTTTGAACATATTGGTGTAAAACCGTTCCCCTACAACAGCGAGGCCGATGACAATGCCCCCATCGTTTGGAAGGGGGGAATACTGTTTTCCTCCGACCGAAAAACCGGCGTGAAATTGCTGAAAGAAAAATCCGGATGGACCGGCAGGGATTTCCTGGACCTCTACTATTCCGAGGCCCGTGGTGATGGCAGCTTTGCGGCTCCGGTGCAGTTTTCGGGAAAATTGAGTGTGCTGAACAAAAATCTTTGCAATGCCTCCCTTTCTGATGATGGTTCGGTGATCTATTTCACCAGGAATGACAACGAACCCAACAAAAGAGAGACATACAATTTGCAGTTGTACGTTGCCAAAGCCGCAGGTGGCAAATGGAAAGACGTTGAAAAGCTGCCTTTCTGCTCCCCCAGTTCCAACTACATGCACCCGGCCATCAGCCCCGATGGCAACACCCTGTTTTTCACTTCTGACAAACCCGGAGGCAAAGGTGGCACCGACCTTTGGATGGCAAAAAGAAAAGGAGATGGCTGGGAGCGTCCCCGGAATCTGGGCGAAACAATCAACACCTCCATGAATGAAGGCTTCCCTTTCGTCAGCGCTGACGACAGGCTGTTTTTCTGCTCCAAAGGGCACCCCGGTTTGGGTGGTTTCGACATTTTCATGACCAGGCAAAATCCGGACGGTACCTGGGCCAACCCCGTCAACCTGGGCCGCCCCATCAACAGCTCTTTTGATGATATTTCCATTTTCCTGAATGCCGATGGGCAAAGCGGCCTCTTTACTTCCGCAAGGGATGGAGGCGATGACGACATCTACTTTTTCTCTCCGGACATTGAAACTGATGAACTCGTTTCGAATTTTGAAGAAGACAATTCTGAAGGGCAACCGGAGCAGGAATCTCAGGATATTCCGGAGTACGTCGAATTACCTTCGGAAAAAACCGGGGTGACCGCAAAAGATAAAACGGATGAAGTTGCCATTGAATCTCCTCCCAATGAGCCGGTAGTCGAGCAAAAGCCGGCTGATTTACCGAAGGAAAAAAACCTTGAGAAATTGGCGAACGAGTCTGAAATGGAAACACCCGCTCCTGTTCAAAAACTACCCCGGCATTTGCCTTCGGAAAATGAACGGAGCCGTGCCGGCAGCTCCGGGCAGCCAGGTTCCACAATGCCGAAAGAAAATGAAGACCCCTTCCGGGAAGCGTTTCACGAAGCTGAACCCGTCATCGAAGCAACTGATGAAGTTGAGGAAGAAAAAGAAATTCAGCCCAAAGAAACCGACACCCTTGCAGCCAGTGAGATGATTGCCGCTCCGGAAAAGGAGAAAGCACCTGCGTTTGGCCTGCTGGCTTTTGAAGAACTCGGACGGAAGTTGAACCTGAACACCCTGAAAGTTGGAGACAGGTTCAGACTGGACGGAGCCCGGTACGATGTCAATGTATGGCAACCGACGCCTCAGGTGGCCCGGGCCCTGGACCTGCTGGCCCAGGTGATGAAGGACAACCCGACCTTTGTCATAGAACTGGGAGCTCACACCGAATCCATTGGCCTGGATGCCTACAACCTGGAACTGTCAAAAAACAGGGCTGAACTTGCGAGGGACTACCTGCTGAGGGAGGGCATTACCCCGGACCGGATCGTAGCCAGGGGCTACGGAGAAACGGAACTTCTGAACCACTGCGCCAACGGCGTGGATTGCGACCTGACGGAGCACCTGGTGAACCAGCGCCTGGAAGTGAAAATCCTCAAGCTTTAGTGGTCCAGTATTTCGAGAACTTTGACCCAGAATACGAGTATGGCGTTTGCCGGAATGTCTATGTTGTCTTCTTTGATGGACATGGCACCATAGGCCATTTGTGAGGGGATGATGAGCCAGCCTTCTGCACCTTTGTTGAAATGCCGGAGCCCCTCTTCCCAGCCAGCCATCACACTTCCGCTGCCGAGGTAAAACTCATAGTTCTTTTTTGAACTCGGATGCTCGATGGGAGTGCCATCGGGTAAAAATCCTTCGTACATTACTTTCAGCCGTTGCCCTTTTTTTGCCGGCGGGCCATTTCCTTCGGCAACAATGACATAGCTCAGACCCGAGGGGAGTGTAACAGCGCCCGGGTGGTGTTCCCGGATGTATTCCTGAATGAGTTGGCGGTCTCGCCGGGCAATGCGGGCCTGTTCGTATTCGTATTCCCGGCGTTCTCTTTCTTCCAGCTTGCGCATGAACTGGTCGTAGGCCTCGTAGTCCATGATCTGCACCAGTTCAATTTCGTATTTCAGGGGGCTGTTGGGGGGTACCCGGTCCCGGACACCTTGTTCACGGTATCCGAGTTCGGGAGGTATGTAAAAGGTGCCTTTGCCACCCGCCTTCAGCAGTTGAACGGCTTTGTCGAAGCCCCGGATTACTTCCCTGTTGCCAACCTGGAAGAGGAACGGCTCATCTTCGTCACTACGGTCAAAAACGTCTCCGTTCAGCAAGCTGGCCTTGAAGCGCACCATCACATAGTCGCCACTATGGGGATACACACCAACTCCCTTTTGCTCCAGGAGGTAATGGATGCCGTCCTCGGTTTCCCTGGTTTTGATGTTGTTTTCCTTCAGAAACAGGACGAGATCAGTCTGGGACCAGGCGGTAATGGCCAGGATGCCCGAGACAATAAGGAGTGAGACCTTCTTCATAAATTCCTTGACTTGAATTACCTTCGTCAAAATTGGATCCTGCACGTTGTTTTGCAGGCATTGCGAAGCGACACGACAAAACAAATTGAATAAAAAATGAATGTGCGAAATTACTATACGGGGTCGTGGCTGTTTGTTACGGTTCTGTTGTTTTTCTGTCTCAGGCTTTCTTCGCAAACCTGGCTGCTGGTGCCGGACCGGGTATTTGACGGAACGGAGATGCACACGGGATGGGCGGTTTTGGTGGAAGGAGATTACATCGTGGAAGCCGGCCCTGTGGGCAGTTTTGCGGAGCCACCCGGTGCCAAAACCCTGGACCTGAAAGGTTGCACCCTTCTGCCTGGATTGATAGAGGGGCATTCGCATTTGTTGTTGCACCCCTACAATGAAACTTCCTGGAACGATCAGGTTTTGAAAGAAAGCACCGCCGAAAGAGTGGCAAGGGCCGTGGTGCACGCCAGGGCCACACTGGAAGCAGGTTTTACAACGGTAAGAGATCTGGGAACGGAAGGCGCAGGGTATGCCGATGTAGGCATCAAAGCGGCCATAGAGAAAGGCGTCATTCCCGGTCCGGGTATGATCGTGGCCGGGCCGGCCATCGTGGCGGTGGGTTCTTATGGCCCGAAAGGATTTGCGCCGCACGTCCGGGTGCCGCTCGGGGCTGATGTTGCCGGAGGCAAAGATGATCTGACCAAAGTGGTGCGCCGGCAAATAGGCAATGGAGTGGATGTGATCAAGGTTTACGCCGATTACCGCTGGGGCCCCGACGGGGAGGCCATGCCAACGTTCACCCTGGAGGAGCTGAAGTTGATCGTTGAGTTGGCGGCAAGCTCCGGAAGGCCTGTGGTGGCGCACGCCTCTACTCCCGAAGGCATGCGCAGGGCCATCCTGGCCGGTGTGCAAACCATCGAACACGGCGATGGTGGCACCGCAGAGATTTTTATGATGATGAAACACAAAGGTGTGGCATTGTGCCCTACGCTTGCCGCAGGCTATGCCATCAGCGTTTACCGGGGCTGGGATGAGCAGGAGCCGGTTCCCGAAAGGGTAAAGCAGAAAAGGAAAAGTTTTGAAATGGCATTGAAATCCGGCGTGACTATTTGTGCAGGTGGCGATGCCGGCGTGTTTTCGCATGGGCAGAATGCCAGAGAACTGGAACTGATGGCCGCTTACGGGATGCCCCCGGTCGAGGTGCTGAAATCGGCTACTTCCGTTAATGCACGGGTTTTTGGCATTGATGACAAAGTGGGCAAAATATCCAAAGGAATGCTGGCTGACTTGCTGGTTGTTGATGGCAACCCACTGGAAGATATCCGTTCTTTGCGGCAGGTAAAACATGTCTTCAAAGATGGGAAACTGGTGAAAGCCAACTTTTCAAAATAGCCGGAACCAGACCCACAATTCGGCAAGATCAATGTTTTGATGTACTTTTGACTTGTAACATAGCCAATGCGTTGCCGTTTTTCAGATGTGTAAACATTTGGCTGCCTTCGGACATAAGGCTATTGTGTTGAGGCTTAGATGCCTGTTCAGATGCAATTCACATTTACAAGCCTGATGGTGATGAGTGGAATCAGATGGATGATAGTTGTAGTGCTTGCTTGCATTGGCTCAGGGCTGGGTGCCCAGTCATTGCAGCGGCTCCATAAAAAAGCCCTGAGGGCTTACGAAGCCAATGACCTGGGTCGGGCACTTGCATACACCGATGCCATTCTGAAGGAAAAAGAAGATGCATCACTGTTGTTCAGGGCCGGGCTTGCAGCCCTCGATGCCAGGGACTACCGCTCAGCAATCAGTTACCTTCGCAGAATTCCCTTCGGGGAAAGACAGGGTGATCTTGCCTATACCGATTATTTCCTTGCAATGTCTTACAAGGGTTTCGGAGAGTACGACCGGGCCATTGCCCAACTGGAACGCTTTCAGAGAACCAATCCCCAGGCCAGTGAGGAATTGAAAGTAGCAGATGAAATGGCGCATTGCCGTTGGGCCAGGGAGCAGTTGTATTTCCCTGTGAAAATCAAGATCAGAAATGCCGGCCTGATGGTGAATACAGCCGAAGACGACCTTTCTCCCCTCATGTATGCCGACAAGTTGTATTATTCCTCAAAAAATGGAAATGCTTCCAGGCTTTATTCAAGGATCACGGGATTCTATTCAAAGCCTGCCCGTGAAAATCCAAAGTCTTTACAAGGCTCTGTAGAGAATATTGCACTCACTGCCGATGCACGGGTGATGTTCTTCAATGTCTGCGACACCGAAACAGGGAATTGTACCTTGTACAGCAGGGAGAAAACTTTTGAAGGCAACTGGGATAGGCCCAAAAAACTGCCCCGGCACATCAACCTTTCCGGCTATTCGGCCAAACAACCGGGTGTGGGCTATGACCGGACGCTGAAGCGGAATGTATTGTACTTCGTTTCCGACAGGCCGGGAGGAAAAGGCGGCCAGGACATCTGGGCATCCGTAATGAACAGGGATGGAACTTTCGGAGAGCCTTTCCCGCTGCCATTCAATACGGAAAAGGACGAAATCACCCCCTATTTCCACCAGGCCAGCCAGACCCTGTTTTTCAGCTCCAACGGGTTAAAGGGGTTTGGAGGCTTCGATGTTTTCAAAAGCAAAAAGCTGACTACTGAGGCCTGGACGGAACCAGTCAACCTCGGCAATCCGCTCAACAGCAGTTTTGATGAGTGTTATTTTACTTTTCACACATCTACCAAACAGGCTTTCTTCTCTTCCAACCGCCCCGGTGGTGTCAACAATGGCAGCAAACGAGGGTTGCCCTCCTTCGATATATACGAAGCGCTGATCTTTGTAGAGCTCAAACCGAGGCTTCTGGATGCAACTTACAACTACGAAATCTGCAAGGCCACCGTCGTGATGGAAGAATTGATCACGGGCGAGCTGAAATCCTACCAACTGCCCGGTAACTGTGAAGACGTGGCCATACCGCTTGACCTGGAAAGGATTTACACCATCACCATAGAAGTTGATGACCACCTCCCGGTGACCATCCATCTCAACACCCTCGGCGTCAATTTCACCAAACTCTTCGAGCCGGAAGTGAAAGTTCAACCCGATGATGCCGCTTATCTGTCCAGCCCCCGTCCCAGGCTGGTCAGGCCATAAAAAAAGCACCGGACAATACGGCCCGGTACTTCAAAACTCTCAGTTTACCCGTTGTTTTTCAAGCTCGCACGAGCAATTCGTCAACGCCTTTGTAGCGTTTCCTGATTTCAGCTTTCAGCAATCTCCTCGCTAAGAATATCCTGCTTTTAACCGTGCCAAGGGGCATGTCAAAATGGTCGGCAATTTCCTGGTACTTGTACCCTTTGTAGTGCATCAGAAACGGAACCCTCAGTTGCTCTTCCAACTGGTTTATCAGCCCGAAAAGCTCCTGAATGAGAACGCTCGACTCTCCCTCGTTGCCTCCTCTTTTTACACCTGAGTTGATGTAAAACTGGTTGTCCGTTGAATCGAAAATGGTGTTGGCCTTCCGCTTCTTCCGGTAGTCATTGATGAAGATGTTCTTCATAATGGTAAAGAGCCAGGCTTTCAGGTTGGAGCCTTCCTCAAACTTCTCTTTGTTCTTCACGGCCCTGTATGTCGTTTCCTGAAAGAGGTCTTTGGACGCTTCTTCATTCCTGGTAAGTGAGTAGGCAAATGCCCTGAGCATTTCCTCAAACATGCTGATTTGACGGGAGAATTCTGTAGTTGACATGGTGCCTGGGTTTTGGCCACTTGGGTTGAATTGTACAGCTAAGATAGAATAGTAGTTAAACAAAAGCAAGTGTATTGGTTTAACAGGGTGGTCTTTTTTCTGCATTTTTTGTTCTTAAATTGATCTGTATGTTCTATAAAATGTTGATTATTAGCTTTTAAAGTGACAAAATCAATGTTGTATAAATTTTCAGAAAAAAATGAAAGTTGTTCGGCTTTTACTGAAGTTAGAATGGGCAGCAGAAATGAGGAACCCTTGCAAGGGGAGAAATCCATGTGGCAGGCACAAAAAAAACGGCCTCCGGAATGGAGGCCGACTCTGCTTTTTTGGGATGCCTTAAAATGATGTGGAATGTAGATTGGCTTTTTCAAGGTGAAACAAACTGGCCATCTTGCTAAAAACACCTCTTAGAGAAACGATCAACAGACATTCCACACATCCCCTGCGAATTTTTTTTTGGTCAATGCGTGATTACCAGTTTTGTGCTGCCCCAGAATGCTCCCGAGACCACCCGGAGGAAGTAACAACCATTGGGTAGATGTTCGAGGTTGAGCACCACAGGCGTATTCCCGAACCACTCGAGGTCTTCACTGTACAAGCGTTTGCCACTCACGTCAAACACCTCCATTCTGGCCAAAGGAGTATCAATTCCGTTGAGGTTCATTGCAAACAAGCCACTGCCCGGATTGGGCCATACAGAAAGCTCGATGGTTCTGAACGGGTCGTTCACAGCGTTGGTGGAGAAAGTGACTTCAACGCTTTCGGTGCATCCGTTTTCATCCATGACCACCAGCGTGAGCGTCCCGTTCGGTACGTTGGTGAAAACCGGGCTGTCCTGGAAGGTAAGGCCTCCGTCCAGTGAATACATCAGCGTGCCGGTTCCTCCGGAGGCATTCACGAACAGGGTATCTTCTGAGGAGGTGGTCGCAATTTCAATCTGTGCCGGCTCATCAATGAAAACGGGGTGGGCTTCAAAAAGGTAACCGGTTGAATCCATGACCACGAAAATGTACTTGCCGGCTTCCAGGTCGGTGTAGTGCAATTGGTCTGTGAAGTCTCCGTTGTTCATGCTGTACAAAAACGGGGCGTATCCGCCATTCACGCCTTCAATCACTATTTCTCCGTCGGCTCCGCCAAAACAACTGACCTGTATCACGTTGAAAAACACTTCGATGGGTGCATTCACCGTGGCGCTTGCCGTTGCTTCGCAACCATTGGCATCAACCACGACAAGGGTGTAATCCCCGTTGTCAATCACATTGAAAGTATTGCCGGATTGGAAGGTGCTGCCATCTATGCTGTACTGATATGGCGGAGTGCCTCCCGTGGCAGCCACTGTGATCTCAGGTCCAAAGGTGCTGGCATCGGCTTCCAGCAAAGTGGGGCTGTTTACCAGGATGTTGTCCACGCTTTCAACGCTTCCAAAAGCATCCTGGACGTAAACGGTGTAGGTGCCTGAAGGAAGGTTGCTGAAAACATTGGAGGACTGGTAGTTCACATTGTCAATGGAGTAGGTACAGGGTTCTGCCTGGCAGGAGGCTATGATCTCGATACTTCCGTCATTGGCACCGAAACAACCAAGGTCAAGTGCCAGCACACTCTGGATGTCGGGTCCTGGCACGGATACTTCAAACACGATGGTTTCGGAACAAGCGTTGGCATCCAGGATAGCCACGGACACTGGACCGTTTTGGGTCAACTGGTAAGTTGCGGAACCGGAAAACGGCCCACCTTCAAAGCTGTATTGATACGGTGGGGTTCCGCCATTGCCCGATACATTCATGGTGGTGCCTGCAAGTGAGTACCCTGCGGTGAGTGGCTGTGGCTCACCAACCACGATTCCCGTCAGTTCGAAAGTGAATCCACCCTGGTCTTTTGCAGTGACGGAATAGGTCCCTGCCGGCAGAGCGGAAAACTGGCCATTGGCCTGGAAGGGGCCGCCGTTCAGGCTGTACTCATAAGGACCAACGCCGCCGTTGGCTGCCACGGTAATTGAACCGTCGTTGCCGCCGGCACAGTTTACATCTTCGGTTGCCACCACGGCAGCAGTGAGCAATTCGACGTCAACATCAACATTCAGACTGGTTTGGCAACCATTGGCATCCAAGACGGCTACTGTGTGCATGCCGGGCGGAACCGGAAAGAAGACATTGCTCTGCTGCACCGTACCACCGTCCAGGCTGTAGAGCCAGGGCTGTGTACCGCCGTTTGCGTTGACGGTGACGGTGTAGCCATCTGTTGTGCTGCCTGCAGTCAGTTGGGTCGGTTCCGTCAGAACGACCGTGTTGGTGCTGACCGTGAATCCATCCGCGTCCATCACCTCCACGGTGTAGGTTCCCGGACCGAGGTTCGGGAAGCTTGGGTCATTCTGGAACCCTCCTCCGTTCAGGCTGTACTGGTAGGGTGACGTGCCGCCACCGACAGTTACCAGCAGTTGCCCGTCAGCAGTACCAAAGCAGGAAATCCCTTCGGCAACTTCCAGCGCCGCTGAAAGGGTGTTAACTGCAACTATTACCGTGAACTCATCGGTGCAGCCGTTTGCATCCTGAACGCCGACAGTGTAGGTGCCATTCGGCAGGCCCGGGAAATTCGGATCTGACTGGTAGGCCCCACCGTTCAGGTTGTACTGATAAGGTGGAGTTCCTCCTGTAGCCGAGGCAGTTACCTCATCGTTGTTTACCGAAGCGGATAAGTCCAGCGAGGCGGGTTCGACAATTACAATGGTGTCCAGGGTCATGGAAAACCCGGCGTTGTCGTTTACCGAAGGAATATAAGTGCCCGGGCCAAGGCTGGTGAAAACCCCGCTGCTCTGTCCCGGCCCGCCATTCAGGCTGAACACGAAAGGCGGATAACCGCCCGTCGTTTCCACGGTTATTTCAGCGTCAGAATTTCCGGAACAGGAAATGGGCGCTGTCAGGTTGGCTGTGGCCCCGAGTGTGTTTTCGATGATGTTGATGCTGAAATGCTGATTGGGCAGCCAGCGGTTGCCAACGGTCAAGAGGTCGAAATCAAAACCATCTGTCGGTCCGTCGTAAGACTGGTGTTGGTAACTCAGGTTTCCGTCATTGATGCCATTCTGTGTGAAGGTATCCCCCACATTGAGCGGGGCGTTGTTGAGTAGCAGTTCACCGGAGGCAGGGAGGGAACGCACCGTAAAAACTGCCGGTGAGTCCTCGGCCATCAGGTAGTTTTGGTCAATTGTACCCGCCTGGTCTTCCAACACCGTCAATGGTTCGTTCACAGGCAGCGTTGCCGGTGGTATATCATTCGCAGTACAAACTGTCAACGACCAGGAATTCAAACTGCCCCCGTCTTCGTCAAAAACATCTTCCAGGCTGAGCGTCCAGGTGCCATCCGGATTTTCACCCGCCAGCGTTGCCAGCGGGACAATGGGCTGGTATTCGCCGGAAATGGCCGGCGGGGTTGGCGAACAGGCGTTCTCAAAATCCTCAGCAGTCAAAATTGCCTCGTCGTTGAAGGTCACTATGATGTCGTCTTCACCACAGCCAAAGGAGCTGCCCGGTACACCGGGTTGGTCAAATAATAGCACATCAGTTCCATTGGGGGAGGTAATTGTCCCGATCAAATCACCGGTCCAGGTGTGGGAGATGTCCACATCCATGGTCAAACTCGTAATGGCATCGGTGACCGGAACGTCAAGGGTGCTGGTCACTGTCCCGGTGGAAGTGGAAGGAATTTCGACCGGCACATCGAGGCTTTCAAAGGTTTCACAGCTCTCTGATCCCGTCTGGAAAGAGAAGGTCTCTGACCAGGGGCCTTCGCCGCAATTGTTGGTGCCTTTCACCCGCCAGTAGTAAACAGTCTCCTGTTCGAGTCCCGATATTGTAATCGAATTGGTATAGCTGTTTTCTACAACTGCAAATCCAAAGGAGGGACTGGTTGATACATCAATTATGTACAATGTGCTGCTGGCCAGTTCTTCCCAGCTTAAGTCGGTGCTTCCGAATGGCACTCCCGATTGACCGTTTGCCGGGCTGGTGAGAGAAACGGGACTTTGCAGTTCTTCCAGAATGACGAGTTGGACATCCACACTTTTGGCCACCGACAGGCCTATGGCGTTGACCGTGAGCGAATAGGTGCCGGGTGCTGCATTGGCAATGCCTGTTATCGTCAGAACTACTTCTCCGGGAGGTGTCAACAGATTGGGTGCAAAGCTGGCAGTAGTTCCTTGCGGCAGTCCGTCAACAGTAAAAGTCAAGTCTTCATTGAAGCCAAGCACCGTGGTGACTTCCAGCTCAAAAACAGCCGTGTCATCGGGGCAAGCAACATACTCTTCAGTAAGGGCATTGACGAAGAAAGTAGGCGTAGGTGGCAGTTCAATGGCAAAATCCTCATCGGAAATATCGAAGAAAACATTGTTTCGGCCTTTTACCATCACCCGGGCGGTGGTGGTGGTATTGTTGGGCACGGTAACGGTGGCCTGCCCGTCGTTGGGGGTGTTTTCCAGGAGGAGGATGGGATAGGTCAGACCTCCGTCCACTGACAGGAAGATGTCAACGGCACTGGCACTGACCGGAGCCATGTCTGTGTTGGCTACATCCCAGTTGACTGCGTTCTGGTCTCCTACAAGCCAGGTGATGCCGGCGGTGTTGGGCTGGGTGACCAGGAAAGGCCCTGCATTGTCAGAAAAATTCAAGGTCAGGTCAGCGCTACCAGTACAACCGGCGCCGGGTGCATTGTCTCTGACCGTGCAGCGCCAGTTCATGCTTCTGTTTACCGAAGGCAACACCTCCCAGGTGGGTGTGGTGCCATTGATGATGGCGTTGATATTGGGCAAATACCTCGTTGGCGAGGCGGTGGGTGTCAGGCTTCTAAAAGCAGGCCCGCCGGTGTTGGTGCTGACCGGTGGCATGGTGGCCACCTCGTTGTCCATCTGGTCCCAGTTGTAGGTCAGGGGGTCGCCGTCCGGGTCGGAACCCTCGGCAGTCAGCATGATGGGGGTTGATACCGGCACATTGTAGGAAGAAGCGGCTGTAGTGACCGTCGGAGCTGTGTTGCCGGTGGCGGTATGGACCGGGCAGCCGTTGGCACCACCCTGAATAAAGGTCTGAATTTCGTCCAGGCTGATGGCGTGGAAATAGTCGTCGCTGTTGTTTTGGACGTTGGGGGGGCAGATGCCTGCATAACCCATGATGGTACTGGCACTGCCCGGCTCCATGGCTGTGGGCCCGTTCCGGTTGCAATTGTTGTTTTGGGTGTGGTTGCCACCGTATTGGTGCCCCATCTCATGTGCCACATAATCCACATAAAACGGATCGCCAACCGGAGAGCCGAGTCCGGTTACGCCGCGCGCTTTGAAGTTGCCACTGCATACCGCATAAAGGTTGGCAATGCCTCCCCCTCCCGTTGAGAATACATGGCCTATGTCGTAATTGTTGTTGCCAATGATGTTGTCGCAGGTGGTCTGATTCTGTTGCAGCATGGCTGCGCCGTTGTTGTTGGAATAGGGGTCAGTGGCACCATTGAGGAAGATGAGTTGATCGGTGTTGGGCACCAGTTCCATGGTTACACCAACTTCTCTTTCGTAAATGCCATTGACACGGGTCATGGCCACGTTGTATTCGGCCATGACCAAAGGCTTGGTGCCTCCGTGAAACTGTGCGTACTCACCCGTGCAGGCCAGTGCCAGTTCATAGGTGCGCAACTGGCAATCAGCACCGGTTTTGTCCGTTCCGCCTCCCATGCCCATCAGCGACAAGTCTTCTTTTCCGGGCATTTCCGACAGGCATTCGAAGCCGGTGTCCTTGTGGTAATCTGATTTGTAGTAACTGATGTAATGCTCCGTGTCGGCCGTTGAGTAGGCATCGATGAACACCGCTGAATGTTGCGACGAAAGCACCATGGCGTGGAAACCCTTCGGGGTGTATCCAAAGCGGATGTAATCGTTGCTTCCGTCCACCGGCCAGCCGGCAAAAGATTTCATGCCGGGGTATTTCGCTGCCAGGTCGGGGTGCATGACCGGGGCCTCAACGACGTAGAACTCCTTAAAGGATCCATCCGGAAAAGGAATTGAAACGACGGGCATTTCACTTTTGGCAGCTCCGCTGAATCGCATGGGTGCACCGTCCAGCAGTTTCTTCATGCTTTTCAGGTTGAGCGAAAGCGTCCGGTAATTTTGAGGAATGATCAGCCGTTGGCTGGATTTTTCAAAGAGCGTGGATTCATTTACATCTGTCCACAAGTTGCTTTGTTGGCCGAAAAGGCCGATCGCGACCAATTGCAAAAAGGTCAGCAGGGAAAATTTGAGGTACATAAGCTGTGTGAGTAATTGGTGAAGAAAGAAATAGACTATAAGGTGAGGCGGTCGGATGAGGAGTCAAATTTAATCTTAGCCTTCGCTTCGCAAAAACAGATTGTGCATTCTTGCGCTTTAGCTTGCAAAAAAACTGCCGGGTGGGAATAATCATTGGCTAAAACCGCAGCAAAGGAGCCCGGTCGCAGGCAGAATTTCGTCTTTGACCCGAATCAACTTTATCTTGCCAGCCAAACAAATAATGCGAAAATGAAAATACTTTTCCCCCCTCCCGGGGTCAGTGGTTGGCGATGGGTTCTGTTTTTGCTGGCGCCGGTTGTTTCAACTTTCATTGCGGTATTTCTTGACCTGGAACCTGGCAAACCGGCCGTTACCTACACGCTGGCAGTGGCGGTTTTCATGGCATTGTGGTGGGTGGCAGAGGTGGTGCCACTGGCAGTCACCTCGTTGCTGCCCATAGTTTTTTTCCCGCTCTTCGGAATTATGAACGGGGCGCAGGTTTCCAGCACCTATTTCAACCACATTATATTCCTGTTCATCGGTGGCTTTGTGGTGGCCCTGGCCATTCAAAAGTGGAACCTCCACCGGCGCATTGCTTTGTACATCCTTAAAGCGGTCGGCACCAGCCCTTCCAGGATATTGTTGGGGTTCCTCATCGCCACGGGTTTTCTTTCCATGTGGATTTCCAACCTGGCCACCACCATGCTCATGTTGCCCATTGCCCTGTCCATCATTGCCCGGCTGGAAGACAACAACGACCCCGAAGCGGTCCGTCATTTTGCCATCGGGTTGCTGCTGGTCATAGCCTACAGCGCTTCCATCGGCGGCATTTCAACGCTCGTGGGCACACCTCCGAACCTTTCATTTGCCCGCATTTACCAAATCTATTTTCCGGAAAAAGAGGCCGTCAGCTTTGCCGACTGGTTCTTTTATGCCTTCCCGCTTTCTTTGATGCTCTTTGCCTTTCTCTTCTTTTTCATGAAGAGGATTTTCGTCTCAAAAGGCCGGACCTGGAAAAGTATTTCCGGCAGCCAGATCAGTGAAAGTTACCGCGCCCTCGGCCCCCTCGGTTACGAAGAAAAAATTCTCCTTGTCAGTTTTTGCCTGCTGGCCTGCCTTTGGTTTTTCAGGGCAGACATCGCAATCGGCAGCTTCAGGATTCCGGGGTGGTCCAATCTGTTCCCCAATCCGAAGTATTTCAACGATGGCACCTCCGCCATTTTCATCGCGGTCATTCTTTTCCTCATTCCGTCAAAACAGCGAAGGGGTACTTTCATCATGGACTGGAAAACCGCCGAAGACATTCCCTGGGAGATCATCCTGCTGTTCGGCGGAGGCTTTGCCCTGGCCAGCGGCTTCAAGGAGTCCGGGCTGGCAGCGTGGTTTGGTCATCAGCTGGAGTTCCTCAAAGGCGTGCATCCCATTGTGCTCATCCTGTGCATCACCACCATGCTCACCTTTCTGACGGAGCTGACCTCCAACACGGCTACGGCAGAGACTTTCCTGCCCATCATGGCCAGCATTGCGGTCAGTGTCGAAGCCGATCCGCTGCTGTTCATGCTGCCGGCAACGGTGGCGGCTTCGCTGGCCTTCATGCTGCCGGTGGCCACACCACCCAACGCCATCATCTTCGGAACACGGCGCCTGGAAGTGCAGCACATGGCCAAAACCGGCATCACCATCAACTTTGTCGGCATCTTCGTGGTCACGCTGATGACCTACTTCTGGGGCAGGTTGGTGTTCGGGTTGTAGGCTGCTCACCTGAGCAGGGTCACATCGCCTTTCAGCACCTTGCCTTCTGCCGGCACGCTCACCGGGCAGCCCACTTTGATGAGGTAGATGTACACGTCGCTCTCTGCCGGTTCGCCGTTTTGTTTGCCGTTCCAGGGCCCCCGGCCTTTGTAAACGAGTTGGCCGAAGCGGTTCCAGATTTTCATTTCTTCCACCAGTTCACTGCCCTGGGAAACGATGCTGAAGGTGTCGTTCACCTGGTCGTTGTTGGGGGTGAACACATTGGGCACTTCCGCTTTTTCAGGATTGCACTCCGGAATGGCCACCACCGTTTGCGAAGCACTGCCCTGACATCCGTTAGCGTTCCAGGCCGTCACCTGGTACTGGTATTCTCCTCCTTCGGTCAAACTGTCGGTGCACACCGGCGAGTTGGTGCAGAGTCCGGTGATGTTGCCGCCAAACCACAGGATGGAATCGAACGCACCCGGTTCGATGCTGAGTTGCAGCACATTGCCGAGGATAAAGGTGTCCGGAACGAGGAACTCAAACAGTGGTGTGTCAATGACGGTCAGGTTCAGGCAGACGGTGCTGTCGCAGCCGCCCTGGCCCGGGTAGGACACACAGTGCAACCCGGCCTCGGCAATGCTCATGTTTTCGAAGATTACACTTTCGCCTTCGCAAATGGTATCCAGGGTCAGGGTGGTGTCAATACCGGGTTTGAGCAACACCGCAATGCAATGAACACTGTCGCAGCCGGAACTGAGCTGGGTGGTGTCGCAATAAGTGCCCGGATCACTGACCACCTCCCCAAAAATCACCGTTGTTTCGCCCGGGCAAAGTTCCACATCCGGCCCCTGTGTTACGATGGTTTCGTTGGTGACGAATACGGTGACAAAAGCCTGAGCAGAACAGCCGCTTGTGTCAGTGCCGGTCACGGTGTAGGTGGTGGTGCCGGCAGGGGCCACCATCACCGCCGAGCATTCTGAGTTCAGACAAGTTGCCGCAGGCGACCAGGTATAAAAACTGGCACCGGAGGCCTGCAGAATTGCACTGCCCCCTTCGCAAATGGTGACATCCGGCGAAACCGTGACCACCAGGCTGTCAACGAAACTCACACTCACCGCATCGGTGGCTTTGCAGCCGGTGGCGGGGTCGGTCACTGTCAGCACGAAGGTGGTGTCAATGGCTTGCAGCACAAAGGGGTTGTAGGTGTTGGGGTTGCTCAGCAGGGGCTGGTTGTTGGCCGTGGCCGGGCTCCAGTTGTAGAGCAGGTCCGGCTCCAGGTTGGCGTTCAGTTGTGCAGGCTCGCCGGGGCAAACCTGTTGGTCGGGGCCTGCGTTCGCCTCCGGCAATGGGTTCACGAGCACCTCCACCGATTCCGTTCCGGAACAGCCCCAGGCATCCACCACCGTGACACTGTAAACGGCATTGCCCGACGGACTCACGGTTTGCACCTGCAAGTTTGGGTTCACAATGCCCGGGCCCTGCCAGTTGTAGTTCGCTCCTTCCGTCGCAACGAGGTTGGCGGGTTCTCCCAAACAAACCGGGCTGTCGGCAAAGGCAATGCCCGGCACCGGGTTCACGGTGACGTCAATCAGGTTGTTGATCTGGCAACCGGTGAAGTAGGTCTGTTGCAACACAAATTCGTACACCACCGGCAACGGCTCGTCATTGACGCAGTTGAAAGTGGTGGTGGACTGGCCCGTGCCCGAAAGGCAGTCCGCCGGCACCCACAGGTAATTGTAGCCGGGCTGCGCCGCCAGGCCGATGGTGGCCGCCTGCCCGGAGCAAACGGTGGTGTCCAGGTTGGTCTGATAGGTGATGGCCGCACTGGTGCTGATGCTGTCACCTGCACAGGCACACTGGCTGCCGGCATCTATCACCGCCAGAAACTGGCACAGCAATCCCGCCGGCAGGGTGAGCTGCCCCGTCAGGGTCACGGTTTCGCCGGTGCCGAGGCTCTGCGTGTAGGTTTTCGTGTGGATCAATTGGTCTCCGGAACCATTGCCATCGGAATCGAGGTACAGGTCGAGGATCACTTCGTTTGACGGGGCGCCGTTGTTGGTAATGTCAATGCTGTAATTGACTGCGTCATTGGCGCCAGCCGAAGTGGCGTCCAGAATAAAGTTGGACAGCTCGAAGGCGGGGCGTTCAGGTTCGTAGTTGAGCACCGTTTCTCCGGTGTTCACTTTTACGGAACAAGAATCGCCCGTTTCAGCGCAAAGGGCCTGGGTCTCCACCGCCGTTCTGAAAACGACGATG
>JALWSS010000105.1 GCA_026993525.1 Saprospiraceae bacterium | reverse complement strand
GATGAGGGATGAGGGATGAAAGGGGCTAGCACTCCCCAAACCCTAAACCCTACACCCTAAACTCTACACCCTACACCCTACACCCTACACCCTACTCCCTACTCCCTACTCCCTACTCCCTATCAAACAGCTTTTTCTTTTCAAAGCGCATGATGGTGATGCCTTTGGAAGGGAGCAGGATTTCATCGAGGCCTTTGGTCAGTGGCAGCAGCATCTTTTGCAGCCAGAGGGCCCGCTTTGAGGAGGGGGGTTCGGCATCTTCGTAGGAGGGGGGTTTCATCACGCTGGAGGGGTAACCGAAAAGGTAGAGAACCGGACTGAGCACCCAGCGAACCCAGTGGTAGGGGGTGCGGCGGGCGCCAAACATTACGCGGCTGAATGCCACATCGAGGTAGCTGACCTTTTTGAGGATGAAGTGCTTTTCGTCAAAATGGGCTTTGTAATCCTCTACCGGGCGGTAGATCATATCCGGTGCCACGCTTTTTGAGGGTGCAGTTTCTTCCACCAGGATGACCTTGCCCCGCGACACCCGGCAAACTTCCTCCACGGCTTTTCGCATTTCCTCATCGTTGAGGTATTGCAGTTCGAACAGCACATACACGATGTCAAAAGAGCCATCGGGAAAGGGCAGTTTGGTGACCGGTGCCACGCTGAGGTCAACGGGAATGCCTTCCAGGTATCGCTGCGCAATCTCGATGGCGGTGACCGACTGGTCGGTGCCGTAGATTTCTCTGGGTTTGTAGCGGGCAGCGGCTTTGAGCAGGTCGCCGATGCCACAGCCCACCTCCAGCACCGACAAGCCTTCCACCTCCCGGAGGTTGATCTTTTTGAGGAGTTTGTCCCGGAAGTATTTCTCGAAAGGGGTGCGGGGTGGCTCAAACTGTGCATTCACTGCATGGGGAACCAACTGAACGATGCGCCGGCGCAGGTTGCCCGCAGCTTTGTTCACGGTGTTCACGTTGAGGGGAATTTTTTTCATGGTTGGTAGTCTCTCATTTCGCAGGGGAAGTTACGACGGGATTTTGTTTTACCGAAGGAAGGCGAGCTTATTCAGGAGCGTACACGCCGAAGACCAGCACCGGTATGTTATTAAAAGTGCTTTCTTTCAGCAATGACATGCCGTTTCGGCGGGCCACTGCCTGCGAACGCACATTATCCGGATGGATGAGGGAAATGAGCCTGGGAGCCAGTTTTTTGCGGAAAGCAAACTCCCGGCAGGCAATGGCAGCCTCGGTGGCGTAGCCCTTACCCCAATGCCCGGGCATGAGGTGGTAGCCGATTTCCAGCTCTTCCTTGCCATCCACCTGCTGCCAGATCAGTCCGCACTGGCCGATGAACGCGCCCGTTTCTTTGTCCTCGAGGGCATACAGGCCGTCTCCCCGCTTGCGGTAGCGGCCCTGCGCCCGGATGAGCCAGGCCTCCAGGTACACCTCCAGGGGGTCTTTGATGAAGAGGTATCTGACGGCCTCGTCGTTTTCAAAAAAGCTGCGGAGCAGGGGTGCATCCGAATACTCCAAAGGGCGAAAGCGAAGCCGTCCGGTGGTCAGGTTGTTCAACAGCATGCTCAAAGGTAGGTGCCCTCAATTCTTCACAATCCTTTTTACCGTCCTTTTTCCTTCGGCAAAATGCAGTTCCAGCAACCAGGCGCCGGCAGGCAAATGGCCCAGGTCAATTTGCGCTTCTTTTCCTTCGGGCAATGCAGCGCTACCCACAAGGCGCCCTGCCAGGTCGGTGAGCCGCCAGGTTGCCGCAGGCGAAGAAGAGGAAAAACGCAGGTGCAACACCTCCGAAACGGGGTTGGGGTACAATTCCACATCCGGCAAACCGGGATGGGGTTCGCCAACTGCACTGCACAGCTCCACTTCCACCTCAATCACCACGCCGGGCGAAAGGATGAAATCCGGGCAAATGGCCGGCGCACCTACCACTGTGTAAGCCCCGCTCTGGGTCACCGGCAGGGTGATACCGGTTTCGCCGGGGATGGGTACGCCGTTGTCGTACCAGGTGATGCTGGCTTCATACGGCGGGTTCAGGGTGAGGAACATGGTGTCGCCCTGGCAAATCAGAAAGGTCTGGCTGTTGGGGTCGAACTCGTAGTTACCGGTGTGTGAAAGCGTGGGCAGCACAAAGGCCCAAACATCCAGCAACACCTCGGGCGATGCTTCTGTGCAGCCGTTCAGGGTGGCTTCCACACTGTAATAATTCAGGGCATCCGCCTCGGTGAGCACCAGGCTTTGTCCGGTGGCCCCTGGAATGGGCTCCGCCAGGCTGGCACCCCAGGCACGGCGGTACCACTGGTAGGCGTCGTAAAGCTGGGTCTTGAGTTCGGTGCTGCCTCCCGGGCACAGAATGCTGTCGCCCTCGATGAGGGGATCAAAGGGGCATTGGGCTTGCAGGCCATTGCCGGTACCTGTCCCGATTCCCTGGGAGGCGAAGAAAAAAAATGAAACAACGATAAGGCTGAGGAATTGTAATTTCATGTCTGGGATTTTGATGGTTCGGCGGTTCAATGTTGTTCTATAATGACGTGCGTGTTGGCGGCATGGGTTGGGGCATTGAAAGGAATCTTAATGATACATCGCCTTCCGGCAAACGGCCAAATCCGTGTAACTTCGCCCGCCGGTTTGGGGCTGCCCCTGGCCGGATCACCAAACTAACCAATTCGCTGCAATGAAGTACGCCAAAAACATATTGGAGACCATCGGCAACACACCACTGGTAAAACTGAACAAGGTGGTGGCCGATGTTCCGGCCCTTGTGCTCGGCAAAGTGGAGACGTTCAATCCCGGCCACAGCATCAAAGACCGCATCGGGCTGAAGATGCTGGAAGTGGCCGAAGCGGAAGGGAAAATCAAGCCCGGCGGCACCATCATCGAGTGCACCAGTGGCAACACGGGCATGGGTTTCGCCCTGGCTGCCGTGGTCAAGGGCTACCGCTGCATCTTCACCACCAACGACAAACAATCGAAAGAAAAAATGGACCTGCTCAGGGCCCTGGGCGCCGAGGTCATCGTTTGCCCGACGGCCGTGCCTGCCGATGATCCCCGCAGCTACTACTCCGTTGCGGAGCGGCTGAGCAGGGAAATACCCAACTCCTATTGGTTCAACCAATACGACAACCTGGCCAACCGCCTGGCACATTACGAAAGCACCGGCCCGGAAATCTGGGAACAAACCGATGGCAAGATCACCCACCTGGTGGTGGGCGCCGGCACCGGTGGCACCATTACCGGAACGGGAATGTTTTTGAAAGAGAAGAACCCCGACATCCAGGTGTGGGCCATTGACACCTACGGCTCCACGCTCAAAGCCTACCACGAAACGGGCAAGATCAACGAGGATGATATCTACCCCTACATCACCGAAGGCATTGGCGAAGACATCATCCCGAAAAACTACGATTTCAGCATCATAGACCACTTTGAAAAGGTGACCGACAAAGACGGCGCCGTGATGGCCCGCCGCCTGGCCCGGGAAGAGGGGCTGATGCTGGGCTATTCTGCCGGCAGCGCCGTGGCCGGCCTGCTGCAACTCAGCTACCGGCTGACCCCCGACGATGTGGTGGTGGTCATCTTCCACGACCACGGCAGCCGCTACGTCGGCAAAATTTACAACGACGACTGGATGCGGGAAAGGGGCTTCCTGGACACCGAACTGAAAGTCAAAGACCTGGTGGCCGGCAAAAGGGATAAATCGTTCTACACCCTCAGCCCGGATGATACGGTGCGACAGGCCTTTGAACTGATGAAAAACCACGACATTTCACAAATCCCGGTCATGGTAGAAGGACAAAACACCGGCTCCGTCATCGAAACGGACTTGCTCAAGTACTTGCTCGACAATCCGCTGAACAACGCCGAAAAACCGGTCAGTGCCATCATGGGCAAACCCTTCCCGGAAGTGCCCGCTGACCTGCCCTTCCGCCAACTGAACAAGTACCTGAGCAAAAGCATCCAGGCCGTACTGACAAAAGACCGCACCGGCCAGTGGCACATCATTACCCAGTACGATTTGTTGCAAGCGGTTTGAATTGTTGAGGAACTGAAGAACTGAGGAACTGAGGATTTGAGGAACTGAGTGCACTGCAAAAAGTGGTATTCTCGTCAAAAGAGGTTATTCCTTCTGGAAAAATGTCGGACAGAGTCCGACAAGATATGGTCCCGGACGGAGTCCGGAACCAGCGTGGTTGCTGGCGCCGGACTCCGTCCGGTGCCTCATCCAGCCGGACTCCGTCCGGCATGTGAGCATTCAAATTCCCGTCGGAATTAATGAATTGGGGGTTTTTGCAGGGGACTCAGGATCTGAGGATTTGAGCCCCGAAAGCTTTCGGGGGAGGATTTGAGGAACTGAAGAATTGAGGGATGAGGAATGAGGGATGAAAGGGGCTAGCACTCTCTACTCTCTACTCTCTACTCCCTACTCAGGAATGAGGGATGAAAGGCTAAATCACTGCCCCAAACCCTACACTCTAAACCCTACACTCTAAACCCTAAACCCTACACTCTAAACCCTACACCAATAGCAAATGATTAAAGAATTCAACGAGTACCGGAGCAGGATGAACGAGAAGATCTTCGAACAGAAGAACAAGACCCTGAACCGCTTTTTTGCGCTGGACCAGGGCGCCTATGCCGACGGTGCACTGGACAAGAAAACCAAAGAACTGCTCGGGCTGGTGGCTTCCATGGTGCTGCGCTGCGACGACTGCATCCGCTACCACCTGCAAACCTGCCACCAACTGGGCGTGACCACCGAAGAGGTTTTCGAGGTCTTCTCCATCGCCAACCTCGTGGGTGGCAGCATTTGCATCCCCCACACCCGAAGGGCCGTGGAATTTTGGGAAGAACTACAAAAACAGGGATGAGGAATGCCCCGTGCCGATACCGAATCCCGAAAGCTTTCGGGATCGGTACCGGCATCGGGGGAGGAACTGAGGAATTGAGGAACTGAGGAATTGAGGAACTGAGAGAGCTACCCTACCCTTTACTCCCTACTCCCTACTCCCTACTCCCTACTCCCTACTCTCTACTCTCTACTCCCTAAACCCTACACGCTAAACCATGAATAACGACTCAACCACTGCGACCTACCTGAAGCTGCTGAATGACGTGCAACGCAAGGCGGTGACCACGACGGAAGGGCCGGTGCTGGTAGTTGCAGGTCCGGGATCGGGCAAGACCCGGGTGCTGACCTATCGCATTGCGCACCTGATCCGGCAGGGCGTGCCGCCATGGGAGATATTGTCGCTGACCTTTACCAACAAGGCAGCCCGGGAAATGCAGGAACGCATCGAGAAGGTGGTTGGCCCGCGGGCAAACAGGGTGTGGGCAGGTACGTTTCACAGCATTTTCGCCAGAATTTTGCGGATAGAAGCCGAACACATCGGCTACGACTCCAACTTCACCGTTTACGACACCGACGACACCAAAAGCGTGATCAGCTCCATCATCAACGAGATGAACCTGAGCAAGGAACAGTACAATGTGAACGCAATTCGCAGCCGCATCTCAGCAGCAAAAACCAACCTCATCACTCCTAAAGTTTACCGGAAGCGACCCGACCTGCTGGACGACGATCGCCGCGCCCGGCGACCCTATACCGTTGACATTTACGAAAAATACGTGGCCCGCTGCAAGCGCTCCGGCGCCATGGATTTCGACGACCTCCTGTTCCGGCTCTTTGAGCTGTTCCAAAACCATGAAGAGGTGCTGAAAAAATACCGGGAGCGTTTCCGCTTTGTACTGGTGGATGAGTTTCAGGACACCAACTTCCTGCAATACGCCATCATCCGCAAGCTGGTGCATTTTGACGGCAGCCCCAGAAACATCTGCGTGGTGGGCGACGATGCCCAGAGTATCTACGCCTTCCGGGGGGCCACCATTCAGAACATCCTCGATTTCGAAAACGACTTCAAACCGCATGGCATCCAGGTTTTCAAGCTGGAGGCCAATTACCGAAGCACCGATCACATCGTGCAGGCGGCCAACGAACTGATCGCCAAAAACCAGTCGCAGATCCCCAAAACCATTTATTCAGAAAAAGGGCCCGGTGAAAAGATCAAGGTCATCAGGGCCATGACCGACAACGAGGAAGGCAAACGGGTGGCCGATACCATTGTGGAACAAAAAAACCGATTCCACCTTCGCAACAGGGACATCGCCATCCTCTACCGCACCAACGCCCAGTCCAGAATTTTCGAAGAATACCTCCGGCACTACAACATTTCGTACAGGGTGTTCGGAGGCTTGTCCTTTTACCAGCGCAAGGAGATCAAAGACCTGATTGCCTACCTGCGCCTGGCCGTCAACCCCAAAGACGACGAAGCCCTGCGCCGCGCCATCAACTACCCGCGCCGGGGCATCGGCAACACCACCATGAACAAGATCATCGCCTCGGCCGGAGCGCTGGATGTGCCGCTCTGGGATGCCATTCCGCAAACCAGCCTCAGCAACAGGGCTGCCACCGCCCTGAACGATTTCCGCAAAATGATTGACGGTTTTGCGAAGAAAGCCATTGACAGCAATGCCTACGAAGCCGCCACTTTCATCGCCAGAGAATCCGGCCTGCTCGACCTGCTCAAACAGGACACCACCGTTGAGGGCATCCAGCGGCTGGACAACGTGACCGGCCTGCTGGACGGCATCCAGGCCTTCGTCGAAAACGACGTGCTGGGAGAAAGTGAAAGCGCTTCCATTGACCGCTCACTTGCTGCCTATCTTCAGAACATCGCCCTGGTCACCGACCTGGACGAAGCCGACGACAACGGCGATTACGTCACCCTGATGTCTGTTCACTCCGCCAAAGGCCTGGAGTTCAAAAGTGTATTCGTGGCGGGCATGGAGGAGCAGCTCTTCCCCAGTTTTTTGAGCCTGGAAAGCCCCGACAAGCTGGACGAAGAACGCCGCCTGTTTTATGTGGCCATCACCCGTGCCGAGCAATTTCTCACACTCAGCTACGCCCACAGCCGCTACCGCTATGGCCAGGAGCGCTATTGCGAACCCAGCCGCTTTCTGGATGAAATATCCCCCGTTCACCTCGATCAGGCCTCCCCGCACGGCAGCCGCAGCAGGGCTGCTTTCGGGCGCTTTGAATCGAAAATGGGAGGCCCTTCGGGTAAAAGCCAACCCCAGACCTCAGGCGTGAAAGGCAACTTCAAAAAACCGGCATCCACCCGGAAGGATGTCATGCGGGCCGATCCGGCCACTTTCAAACCCAGCCCCCCGGAATCCATCCAGGCCGGCATGAAGGTGCTGCACCTCCGTTTTGGCGAAGGAAAAGTCATCTCAGTGGACGGCTCCCGTGACAAACGCGTGGCCACCATCTTTTTCCGGGAACTGGATTCCGAGCCCCAAAAACGCATCATGCTTAAATTTGCCAAGTTGCAGATTTTGGCGTGACGAATGTGGCTCGTGGCTGGTAGCTCGTAGTTGATTCTGCTGAACCCCATAATTCAGGGATGAGGGATGCCCCATACCGAAAACTACCGGCATCGGGGGAGGGATGAAAGAGCTAGCGCTCTCCAAACCCCCGTCTATCTGACGGACAGGCTACACTCTAAACCCCCGTCTTGCCAGCCGGACAGGCTACACCCTAAACTTTTTTAACCACAGAGTTATTGGAGTTGAAAACAGAGTTGAACAGCGTGTTCCTTCCAACAGTCAACAGTCAACAGTCAACTTCCATAACCCTCTATAATCCTCATAATCCTCATAATCCTTCATAACCCCTCATAACCCCTCATAACCCCTCATAACCCTTCATAACCCTTCACAATGCCCGGCAAATACAAATCAGCATTGATGATACGTGAAGAGGCCCGGCGGCTGGGTTTCTCATGGGTGGGTTTTGCCCGGGTTCGGAAGTTGGAGGAAGAAGAAGAGCGCCTTCGGGAATGGCTCAACCGGGGGCTGCACGGGGAGATGGCCTACATGGCCAGGCATTTCGAATTGCGGTTGGACCCCGGAAAGCTGGTGCCCGGAGCCAAAACCGTGGTGGTGCTGATGCACAACTATTTTCCGAAGGAAAAGCAAAAAGACCCGGAAGCCCCCCGGCTGGCCAGGTACGCTTTCGGTGAGGATTACCACTTCGTTCTGAAGAAAAAACTCAAAAGCCTGCTCCGCTTCATCAACGAGGAGATCGGCGAAGTACACGGCCGCTGCTTCACCGACTCGGCACCCGTGATGGAACGCCAGTGGGCTGCCCTGGCCGGCCTCGGCTGGACCGGGCGCAACACCCTGCTCATCCATCCCAAAGCGGGCAGTTATTACTTTCTGGCCGAGCTGATCGTTGACCTGGAACTGCCGCCCGATGAACCCATCCGGGACCACTGCGGCACCTGCCGCCGCTGCATAGATGCCTGCCCGACGGGCGCCATTGCGGACTCCGGCTACCTGCTGGATGCCGCCAAATGCATCAGCTACCTCACCATTGAACTGCGTGATGCCATCCCCGTTGAATTCCGGGGAAAACTGCAAAACTGGATGTTCGGGTGCGATGTGTGCCAGGAGGTGTGCCCCTGGAACCGCTTTTCTAAACCACACGACGAACCCGCCTTCTTTCCTGCTAAAGAACTGTTGGAAATGACAAAAAGCGACTGGCTGGAATTGACCGAAGAGGTGTTCAAAGACCTCTTCCGACGATCGGCCGTGAAGCGCACCGGCTACGCCGGACTGAAGCGCAACCTCGATTTTCTTCACGGAAATCAATGACCCATGGAAGGCACCAGGTTGGCTGCACCCCAAAAGCGATGGATGGACTTCACCACTTTGTCGTAATCGTTGTAGGTAGCCGGCTTGCTGACGTAGGCATTCACGCCCAGTTTGTAACAGGCGATGATGTCGTCCAGGTTTTCCGAAGAGGAAAAAATGATGACGGGCAGGCGTTGCCAGTCCTGCCGTTCGCTCAGCCGTTTAAGGACTTCTTTGCCGTCAAGCCGGGGCAGCCCCAGATCCAGGATGATGAACCTTATCTGGTCGGTGTTGGATTCCGGCAAGAGTTCGAGTAGTTCTTCACCGTCTTCGCAATGGACAAAATTGGCGGTGGTGGAAATTTCTGACAGGACATGCCTGGTGATTTCTGCATCTGCTTTGTTGTCTTCAACAATGATGACAGTGTTGAGATTCGGATTCATTGCGCTGGGTTTTGCTTTTTTTTGATCACACTTTCTTCCGCTGTTTCACGCTCCCCTATTCTCAGGTTAATGTATTGTTAGATAAATTGCCAAGTTGCTATCCAATGTCCGAAATGTGTGCCAGTCTGCCCCGGGTGCTTCCACAACTTTTGCAAAAAATCCTGTGTGGCATTCATCAAAAGCTAACTTTACACTGTTTTGCACTTCGTAAAAATTTGACCAACAATCATTCAGCCCGCATGAAGTCATTGCCCTCCGCATTGTTATTTTTTCTTCTTTTTCTCGTCGCCTGCGGCAACCCCGAGGCCCAGGCTCCCGGAAAAGCTGCCCCGGATTCTCAAAGAGAGACAACTACGGCCCAAAAAGAAAACCCGCGCAAGAACATTGTTTTCTTCGGAAACAGCCTCACCGCAGCCTACAAGCTGGACCCCGCAGAGGGTTACGTCCACCTGTTGCAGTTGCGGCTCGATTCACTCGGGCTGCCCTACAAAACGGTGAATGCCGGGCTGAGCGGAGAAACCTCCTCTGCCGGCAACCAGCGCATCGGCTGGGTATTGCGGCAACCGGTTGACATCTTCGTGCTGGAACTGGGCGCCAACGACGCCCTTCGCGGCATTGACCCCGAGCTGTGCTTTCAAAGCCTCGACTCCATTTTGACGAAGGTGAAAAACAAATACCCACAGGCCAGACTGGTGGTGGCCGGCATGGAAGCCCCCCCCAACCTGGGCCCCGGTTACGTCCGGCAATTCCACAACATTTACCCCCGGCTGGCAAAAAAACACGGTGCCGCCCTGATCCCTTTCTTTCTGGAAGGCGTGGGAGGCAGGCCCGAACTCAACCTGTCCGATGGCATCCACCCCAATGCCGAAGGCCAGAAAGTGGTGTTGGAAAATGTCTGGAAGGTACTCTATCCCTTGCTGGAACCCGCAGAAAGCTGAGCGTCGTCTGTGGCCGCTTCTGTCTCTTCCCTCGACCTCAGCATCATCTCCTCACGGCGCTTGAGGTAGTAATAGGTCTCCACCTGCGACTGCACGGCAATTTCGGTGTCCGTCCGTCGGTAGCGGTTGGATTGGATTTCGTCCAGTATCCGGGCTTTGATGTTGTCGCTCCATTGCATTTCGATGATGTCATGGATCAAGCGACGGGCATCCGGATCGTACACCGGGAAAACCGTTTCCACCCTGAAGCTGAGATTTCTCGTCATCCAGTCGGCACTTGAAAGGTAGTACCTGGGCTGGCCGTCGTTCTCAAAAATGAACACCCGGGCGTGCTCCAGGTAGCGGTCCACGATGCTGATGGCTTCAATGCTTTCACTCCATCCCTTTTTTTTCGGCACCAGCGAGCATACCCCCCTGATGATCATGCGAATGGGTACCCCGGCCTGGCTGGCCTTGTAGAGCTTTGCAATGATGTCTTTGTCCTGAATGCTGTTGAGTTTCAGGTTGATACCTGCGGGTTTTCCGGCTTTGTGGTTTTCTATTTCCCGGTCTATCAGGCTTTCGAGGGTGGAGCGCAGATTGAACTGCCCCACCATGAGGTGTTTGAAGGGTTGCAGCGGTTTGATCCCCGTTTCCAGGAAGGTGAACAACCGGCCCACTTCTGCGGTCAGTCGGTGGTCGGAGGTGAACATGCCAAAATCGCAATAGACCCTGGCCGTTCCTTCGTGGAAATTTCCCGTACTCAGGTAAGAATACAGCCGGGGACCGTCTTCATCTTCGCGCCTGATGAGGGCCATTTTGGCGTGCACCTTTACGCCGGGCAGGCTGTAGGCCACTTTCACGCCGGCGGCTTCCAGTTTTTCACCCCAGCGCAGGTTGGCCTCTTCGTCAAAGCGGGCCTTCACTTCAATGAAAACGAACACCTGTTTGCCGGCAGCCACGGCATCCATCAGGGCATTCATGATCCGCGATTTGCGCGCAACACGGTACTGCGTGATCTTGATATGGGTCACAGCGGGGTCTTTGGCAGCTTCGACAAACATGCGCACCACCGGATCGTAGTGGTGATACGGCGGGTAGATCAGGTGGTCCTTTTCCCGGAGGGCCTTGAAAAAATCCTTTTCGTCGTCAAGCTCGTGGTACGACAGGGGTGGCAGCGGTTGCAGCTTCAGGTGGTGCATGCCAAAATCCGGGAATTTGAAAAAGTCGAAATTGTTGTGGTAGCGGCCCTCCACCAGCAGGTCTTCTTTTCTCAGGCCGAAAGTCTCCACCAGAAAATCGAGCAGTTCTCCAGGCATTTCCCGGTCGTAAACAAAGCGGGAAGGCGGTCCCACCTGCCGTTTGTTGAGGCTGCTTTTGATCTTCTGAATGAGGTCGCCGCTGTATTCGTCGTCAATGTACAGTTCGGCATCCCGGGTCAGTTTGATGGAATAGGCATCCAGGATGTGGTAACCGGGAAACATCTGCGACAGGTTGTGCCGCACGATGTCGTCCAGCATGATCAGCTCATGCCGTTTGGCCGAAGCCGGTGGAAGGATGACAAAACGAGGCAGGTGGTCAGAGGGGATCTTCACGATGGCGTAGTGCCGGCTGGCGTCCTCCTTGTCTTCCAGATACACCACCATGTAAAGGGCCGCATTGTTGAGGAAGGGACGGATCTTGTGCTTCACCAGCAACACCGGTTGCACGAAGGGCAGCATGTTGTCGCGGAAGTAGGTCTCCACAAACTCCCTTTGCTCTTTGTTCAGTTGCAGCCGCCTTTTGAGGTAGATGTTGTTGCGGTTCAGCTCCGGAACGATCTGTTTTTCAAAAATATCGCTGAACTCCTCCTGCTGTGCATTGACGATTTTGAGAATCTGCTTCAGAATGGTCCTGGGCTCAAATTCAAACTGTTGGCGGGTCTTGCGCCCCACCCGCTCCAGGTTCCGGTGGTTGGCCACCCGCACCCTGAAAAACTCGTCGAGGTTGTTGGAATAAATGGCGAGAAACTTCAGCCGTTCCAAAAGCGGAACGCTGGGGTCTTTGGCTTCCTGCAGCACCCGGTAGTTGAACGACAGCCAACTGATGTCCCGGTGGATGTAAGGCATTTCGGTCTTTGCAGCCATGTGGTATTGCTGGTTGTTCCCTTCTTGCAATGTCATTGTGATGAATGTTTCTCTGGTATGTTTTTGTTAGAGGTTTTTGAGGGTTTTTGTCCCGAGGCAAGCTCGGGATTGAGGGTTTTGGTTATGAGGATTATTGAGGTTGTTGTCGGTTGTCGGTTGTCGGTTGTCGGTTGTCGGTTGTCGGTTGTCGGTTGTCGGTTGCCGGTTGCCGGTTGCCGGTTGGCAGGAATGCGCTGCTCAACGCTGTTTTTTAAAAGTTTAGAGTTTAGAGTATAGAGTGTAGAGTTTGGAGGTGCTAGCTCTTACATCCCTACTCCCTCCCCCGATGCCGGTACCGAAAGCTTTCGGTATCGGCACGGGGCATCCCTCATCCCTCATCCCTCATCCCTCATCCCTCATCCCTCATCCCTCACCTGTATCCGATGCTAAAATAACGACAATTGCTCACCTGCCTGTCCGCTGTTCAAAATTTGCGGGCAGCGGGTTTTCAGGGGCAAATCCCACATTTCGACGAGGTCCATCAATTGCCGGCAGGCGAGGGGCACATTTTTCTCACCGGGCTGGTGCATGAAGAAGTAGAGTTCCCGCAGGCCCTGTGTGCACCATTCATTCAGCCGATCGCTCCATTGCTGCATGCGCCGGCTGTCGGTGGGGTGCAGGTCATTGCCCACGAAACGCAGCATGGCAACGGGTGCCGTCAGGGTCATGTGGCACACATCACGCCGGCCGGCCACGTCGGTGATGACGGTGCCAACGCCGTATTTTTCCAGCAGGTCAAAAAGTTCTGCTCCGGCCTCTGCATCATCAAACCATCCGGGGTGCCGCAATTCCACACAGAGCGGCAGGCTGAACCTGGCAAGCAGGCGTTCCAGTTGCAGCAACTTGTTTTCCGAAGGGGCAAAATGAGGGGGCAACTGAAGAAAACACCAGCCCAGTTTCTCCCTGAATCCATTCATCGCTTCGCAAAAGCGCTCCACCAGGTCGCTGCCACAGGCCAGGTCACGGCTGTGGCTGATGGACTGCATCACCTTCGGGCAAAAGCGGAAATCATCCGCCGACTGTTCATGCCAGCGCCGCACCAGGCCGGCATCCGGGAGGCGGTAATAGGTGGTGTTGAACTCGATGGTGTTGAACTGGCGGGAGTAATGGTGCAGGTATTCAGCCGGTTTGGTGCCCCTCGGGTAAAGCAGGCCCACCCATTCACGGATGCTCCAGCCCGTAGCTCCGAGGTAAAATTCGACGGGTTGTGCCCCGCCAGCTCCGTGCAGCACACGGGCATTTCCGGGCGGATCACCCGGCAGCGAAAAATCCACAGATGCCAGGTCAGAGGTCTTTCCGAATTCCACAGGGTCAGGACTTTTTGGAGCGCTTGCGGCAGTGATAGACGTACTCCAGCGGAATGTTGATGAATCGCACCGCCGAACAATCGTCAAAGACGGAGGTAAGCATTTTCTGATGCACCCGGGTGTACAGTATCTGGTTGTAATAAGCGCCTTCAGCCAGCGCATCGCATGCTGTTTGCAGGATGGATTTTCGCAGTTCCTTCGGGAAAAGGGTCAGCGGCAGCGATGACACCACACCATGCACCGGCCCGTCCACGTAGTTGCGGAGGTTTTCGGCGCCGTCGTTCACGATGGTCAGGCGCTCATCGTCAATTCGACCGGATACATAATCGCAAAACTCAGGGTTGACTTCAAAGGCTATCAGGCGTGATTCCGGTGAGATGGTGCGGAGGATTTCTTTGGTGATGTTCCCGTGGCCAATGCCAAACTCCACGATGGTCTGAGCTCCTTTTTTCGGCAACAACGAGCAGATTTCCAATTCTGCTTTCCGGCTGGTTTGTTTGAAGGCCCCTGTGGTCAACAGGTTCTTCGTAAACTGTATGGAGGTCTTCAACTTTTCTTTCATCAAGCTTGCTTTTTCACAAATTCCAGGATGCCGGAGCGGTTGTTTTTCTTCGCCCTTCGGGCAATGAAACCACTGCTGTTTTGCCAGTTCCGGGCCGGAACACCCGCTGTAAAGTTAGCGGCTACGGTCAAACCATGAACCCGTTGGCGGGGATTATTGGCCACTGCCCGCGCCTTCGGTGAGGCGGTAATGCACCTTGCGGTCTTTCAGGTAGCCCATGATGAAATTGAAACAATTTTCATCCGGGCCCACGAACTCCGGCGGGCAGATGCCCTTGCGCCCGTACTTTCCGCTCAGCACCAGGTTGGCCACCGCCGTGCAGGTGAAACCCGTTGTCCGGGCCATGCTGATGGTATCCGTTTCGGGGTCGTAATGGTCCAGCAGGTCGTACTGCCAGGTTTTGCCTTCCGTCTCCACCTCCACCCGCATCAGGGTGAAATCGCCTTCCCCGTCTTTCAGCTTCCACAATGGGAAAAGCAGCCGGGCCGTGAAATCCACCGGCCGGATGCGGGCACCGTTGATCTCGATTTCTTCTTCGGAAAAGAAGCCACTCTCCCGCAACACCCGCAGGTACTCGATGGACCCCGGATAGCGCAGCGTCTTTTCGATCATGTCCGGAACGTCGGGCATGGTTTTGATCAGTGAGCGCAAACCGTCGGTATTGAAAGCCTCCAGGGTGCCCACCCCATCAAAATCTATCAGCTCCGGATCGCTCAATGCCGGGCGCACCACCAGGCGGCCGCCTTCCACATACCTGGCCGGCCGCACGTATTCTTCGATCACATCCACAGGAGAGAAAACGGCTTTGTACTCCCAGGGCCATTGCCGAACCTGTGGCAACCCACCCACCATGCAACGGAAACGCTTCACCTTTTCACGGGCATGGTGATAACCCAGAATGATGTTGCCCATACCGGGTGCCACGCCGCAATCCACCACCGCAGTTACCCCCTGCGCTTTGGCCAGTTTATCCAATCCGAAGGGGTCTTCCGGAAAAAAGGAAATATCCACCACGTTCTTTCCGGCCTCCAGCACCGCACGCAGGGCCCCATAGCCCATGAACCCGGGCAGGGCCCCCACCACCAGATCGAAACCCGCCACCAGTTTTTTTATAGCTTCCGGATCGCTCAGGTCAGCCTCCACGGTGTTCAGTTTGCCTTTTCTTCGCAAACGGCCCAGCACCTCCCCGCTCCGGTCGGCCACTGTCACATCGTGGTCTTTCGACAGGTCGAGGGCCATCACTCCGCCCACCAGCCCGCCCCCCAGCACAATGATCTTTTTCATGGTTGTTCGTTGGTTGTCAATGTTGTTTATCCGGTTTTTACCGAAGGGCCAAAAATAAGTTTTCGACACACAACCACCCCGATTGACAAAAGTCATCAGCCCCACCCGACCCACTGGCTATTTTGCGGCCGCATTTGTGTGACGGACGCCACAGTTCAGGGATGAGGGATGAGGGATGAGGGATGAGGGATGCCCCGTGCCGATACCGAATCCCGAAAGCTTTCGGGATCGGTACCGGCATCGGGGGAGGAATGAGGAATGAGGAATGAGGGATGAAAGAGCTAGCACCTCTAAACTCTAAACTCTATACTCTAAACTCTAAACTTTTTAAAAAACAGTGTTGAGCAGCGCATTCCTGCCAACCGGCAACCGGCAACCGGCAACCGGCAACCGACAACCGGCAACCGACAACCGACAACCGACAACCGACAACAACCTCAATAATCCTCATAACCAAAACCCTCAATCCCGAGCTTGCCTCGGGACAAACCTTCCAAAAACATCCACCATGCACAAGACCATCATCGAACCATTCAGGATCAAGGTAGTAGAGCAAATCAAGATGAGCACCGAAGAGGAGCGAAAGACCTACCTCGAAAAGGCCAGCTACAACCCCTTTTTACTGCCAAGCGAAGAAGTGATCATAGACCTGCTGACCGACAGCGGCACTTCGGCCATGAGCGCCAACCAGTGGTCGGGCATCATGAAAGGTGACGAGAGCTACGCCGGCGCTTCCAGTTGGTTCAGGATGGAGAGCGCCGTGAAAGACCTGACGGGCTACCCGTATGTGCTGCCCACCCACCAGGGCCGTGCGGCCGAGCACCTGCTGTACGGCCGCATCGGCGGACCGGGCAAGGTTTTCATCGCCAACACCCACTTTGACACCACCCGTGCCAACATCGAATACAGTGGCGCCACCGCCATTGACATCCCCGTGGAAGCCAGCCGCCACCCCGACTGGGAAACCCACTTCAAAGGCAACATGGACACGGACAAGCTGAAGGCCCTGATCGCCGAACACGGCGCTGAAAACATCGCTGCCGTCATCCTCACCGTCACCAACAACAGCGGTGGCGGCCAGCCGGTCAGCATGGAAAACGCCCGGGAGGTGTCGAAGATATGCAGCGAACACGGCATCCTCTTCATCCTCGATGCCTGCCGCATCGCCGAAAACTCCTGGTACATCAAACACTGGGAAAAAGGCTACGAACTAACCAGCTACCGGGAAATTGCACAGGAAATGTTCTCGCTGGCAGACGGCTGCGTAATGAGCGCCAAAAAAGACGCCCTGGTCAACATGGGTGGCTTCCTGGCCCTGAAAGACCTGGACCTGGCCATCCAGTGCCGCACCGTGCTCATCATCACCGAAGGATTTGCCACCTACGGCGGCCTCTCCGGCCGCGACATGGAGGCCATCGCCACCGGACTGGAAGAGGTCTTCGACCCCGACTACCTCAACTACCGCATCCACAGCACCGCCTACCTCGGCAAAAAGCTCATCGAAATGGGCATCCCCGTCATCCACCCTGTCGGTGGCCACGCGGTCTATATAGATGCCAAAGCGTTTTACCCGCACATCCCCGTGGAGCAATACCCCGGCCAGGCCCTGGCCTGTGAACTCTACCTCAAAGGCGGCATCCGATGCTGCGAGATCGGCTCCGTCATGTTCGGCAAATACGATGAAAACGGCAAGCTCATCCCCGCCGCCATGGAACTGGTGCGACTGGCCATCCCCCGCCGGGTCTATACCCAAAGCCACATTGACTACGTCGTGGAAACCTTCGAAATGCTCCTCAAAGGCCGTGAACAGGTCCGAGGTTTCCGCATCACCTACGAGCCGCCCTTCCTGAGGCATTTTACGGCGAAGTTTGAGAGGGTGTGAGAGGGGTTTAGGGGTTTAGAGGTTTAGAGAAGTTGAGAGAAGTTGAGAGGGGGTGAGAGAAAACACAGTGAAAAAGCCTCTGTGGGCACCGTGTTCTCTGTGTGAGGCATTCAGGGGTTAAGAGAAGTTGAGAGGGGTTGAGAGGGTTCCGCATCAGGTTGCAACTTTCGGTTGCGGCCTGAAGTTATTTTCTATACAGCCATTTCTCCAATTCCTCGGGAATCGGATTTTGAGATATCTTTCACACTGAGCGAAATGGCTACTTTTACTGAAACATTCTACACATGCAATTATCGAGAGTAATCTTCTGGGACGTTGATTACGACAAGATTGACTGGGACAAAAAAGCCCGCTTTGTCATTGGCAGGGTCGTCATGTATGGAACAGTGGAAGACTGGAACGCCATCAAATCGTACTACGGTCTTGACCGCATCAAAGAAGAAATGATGCAGGAGCGCTACCTCGATCCAAAATCCCTGAGCTTTTTGAGCTGCCTCTTTGACGTACCGAAAGAACAATTCAGATGCTTCACCGAAATGCAGTCCTCCCCGAAACAATGGAACTTTTGACAGGAATAATGTCAAGGGATGCGCTTTCAGGCTTTTACCTGGCCGGCGGCACTGCATTGGCCTTGCAGATTGGGCATAGGATTTCCGTGGATCTTGATCTGTTTGGCAGACGTCCTTTTGAGCCACAGGACATATTGCATGAATTGAAGGATTACAAACCAGTGTCAATAATGGCGCAAAGCAAGAACATCCTCATTTTAAATGTAAAAGGTGTTAAAGTTGATTTTGTCAATTACAATTACCCTTTGATCCAGGCTCCAAAAGAAATTGAAGGACTACGGCTGCTCTCAATCCAGGATATTGCCGCTATGAAACTTTCAGCAATCGCTGGCCGGGGTCGCAAGCGCGATTTTTATGATTTATTCTTTTTGCTCCAGAAGTTTAGTTTGGATGAACTTATTGGGTTATACTTAAAAAAGTATAAGGAAGGCTCTGAACTGATGATTGTACGAAGTTTGGTTTATTTTGAAGATGCTGAGGAAGATGATGAACCAAAGTTGTTGAACATTAACTTTGACTGGCCTTCAATTAAGCATAAAATTCAGCAAGAAGTAAAAAAGAAATACCTCTAAGGATCGTCTGTGACCTTCCGGTTTCACCCCGACGCAGGCCCGAAAAGAATGGAGCATGATCTGACTGATTCAATAGGCTCTATTTCATCCCTCATCCCTCATCCCTCATCCCTCATCCCTCATCCCTCCCCCGATGCCGGTACCGAAAGCTTTCGGTATCGGCACGGGGCATCCCTCATCCCACCCGATACTCTTCTACCAGTGCCTCGATGGAGGGCTTGCTTTCGATGAAGGCCTGCCATACACTGGCGGCCCATTGGTGGATCATCTCATTTCTTTCAGGGCCGGGCGGGGCATCGAGTACATCCTTTATGGTGATATCGCCCCGGTGTTGGGGAAGGGGGAAAGCGGGCCAGGTTCTTTTATGGCGGGCCAGGGCCAGGTGTGCCAGTTGCACGGCTTTGCCGGTGAAGCCCCGCTCCACGTGCAGGTAGAGGCCAACGAGGGCAAAAGTGAGTTTGATGGGTTTGGTAGCTGGGGTAGCGGTTTGCGCGGCCCAGGCGTCCACCACGTGCTGGTGGGTGAATCCGGCATCGGCGAGGCCGAGGGCATAAAAGGAAAGTTCGTGGAAGAGCTCTTCGGGTGGATCAGCCATCGTTTTCAGCTTTGGCAATACGAAAAATGCCCCTGCTGATGGCAAGGGCATTGGAGGTGGTGCGGGACGGAATCGAAATAAAAAACCGTTCTGCCCTGCTAATCAGTCAGTTACCATCTGTGAAACCGTTACCGGTAACACCTTACTTTTTCCGGGTTTCAAGGCGGACAACGTCGC
>JALWSS010000104.1 GCA_026993525.1 Saprospiraceae bacterium | reverse complement strand
GTTATCGGTGATTTCAGCGCCGAGACCGGGGGTCTCCCCCACGTGGCCGAATGACGCACCGGCTATGGTGTTGAAATCATCTTCGAGGGCAATGGTACCCCATATTTTGTCCCAGAGTCCATTTCCCCTGACTGCTACCAGGTAAAGTTTGCCCTTATCTGAGTTGTAAATAAAAACAGGATAGTGCCTTTCTTCGGCAGGTTTTTTCTCTTCCTGTGCCATGTCCACTTCATCGGCCCTGATGCCTTCAACCGGCTTTCCTTCTGCATCCAGCACCACTTGCTCAATTTGGGTTTCAAACATATCCAATACCTCCTTGCCGGACATCTGATCAATCGGTTTCGGCAGGTAGTCTGCAACGGCTTTGAGGATATCCCTTTTCTTGTACACCGCCTCATTGGCATCGTGGACGGGCTTGAGCCCGGAAAAGAGCAGCGCCAGCAAGACCGAAACAATAACGGTCATTACCAGGGTGTAAATGGTGACATACTTGTTGCTGTACATATCAGTTATCACTTTTACCGGGTTCGCCCTCCGGGCAATCCCAAAATTGAATTTTATTCCGCAACGGCCGTGCGCCTGGCACGACGTTTTATGTTGCCCTGCACGACGAAATAGTCAATCAGGGGAGCAAAGACATTCATGAAGATGATGGCCAGCATCCAGCCTTCCGGATAGGCCAGGTTCATCACCCTGATCATGATGCCCAGCACGCCGATGAAAAGGCCATAGATCCACTTTCCGACGTTGGTGCCGGAGGCCGTGACGGGGTCAGTGGCCATGAAAGCAATGGCAAACCAGAAGCTGCCCATGTAGAAGTGGTAGTACCACGGAATCTGCATGTACACATCAAATTCCCAGGCATTCAGGATGAGGGTCATGAAAACGGCGCCCAGAATGCCACCGACGATGATCCGCCAGCTGGCAATACCTGCGGCCACCAACATGAGCAACCCCAGGATGATGAGCGGTTTGCCGGTTTCGCCCACCGAGCCCGGAATGGTGCCCCAAAACATCTCGGCCGGGGAGTAAACGGCCGTCACTTCCGACCAGCCTTTTGTGGCCAGGGCCAGCGGTGTGGCCCCGGTAAAGGCATCGGTCACCGGCACACCCCCGTTACCGAAGGTGCTCAAACCCAATCCGTTGAAGAGCCAGTCAAAAGCGTGGTGTGCCCACCCGTAGGTTTCCGTTACAGCCTGACCGGCGGAGTAGTCAATGCCGGCCACCCAGACCTGGTCGCCTGAAATGGTGGACGGATAGGCAAAAAAGACAAACAGCCTTGTCAGCAAAGCGATATTCACGACGTTCATGCCGGTTCCGCCAAAGGCCTCTTTTCCAATGATCACCGCAAAAATGATTGCAATGGTCAACACCCAGAGCGGAATATCCGGCGGCATGATGAGGGGGATCAGTGCACCGGTCACCAGATAGCCCTCCTCTATCGGGTGCCCTCTTTTGGCGGCGTAATAAAATTCGATGCCCAGGCCCACCACATGCGCCACAATGAAGATGGGCAGTATCTTGATCAGGCCATAGGCAATTTTGAGGTGCATGGCATCCAGAAATGCGGTGTGCTCGCCAATTGCCAGGAAGTGCTGGTGCCCAATGTTGTAAGTGCCAAACAGGTAGCACAACTGCAGGGCCAGCACCACAACCACCATGGTGCGCTTCAGGTCTATGCGGTCACGGATGTGCACACCCGGAACGTCGTTGGCAACGGTGTTTGGCGTAAACAAAAAGGTGAAGAAACCGTCGTAAAGGGTGTGCAGAAAACGCTTCTCCTTTGGCGGTTCAAACTTCTTTATCTTTTGAATCAGGTCTTTCATTTGCTACGTTGATGATTCGTTGTTATCAGAAAAGGAGGTGCTCACCGGCACATCCCAATCAACCTTGTTCATGCATCATGTCGAGCCCCTGGCGCAGGATTTTCTGAAGGGGCTGTTTGGAAGTACAGGCAAATTCACAGAGCGCCACATCCTCCTCTATCAGTTCGTAAATACCCAGGCCCTCCATGCCGTCGTAGTCGTTGGTGAGGATGGCTTTCATCAGGTGCTGGGGCAGCACATCCATGGGCAACATGGCCTCGTATTGGCCGGTCACCACGAATGCGCGGCGCTCACCGTGCATATTTGTGTCGGCGCGGTAAACAGCATCCGGAAACAAGAAATTCGGGAAAGACCTTGAAACGGAAGGTGTCAGTTTGGAAGGCAGCAGCCATCCGAACATTTCATAATAGTCGCCTTCGGCAAGGACGGTGATCTGGTCGTCGTAAAAATTGAGGAAATTCTCGGCCTCCTTTTTACGGCCACTGAGCACATCGCCGGAGATCAGCCGCACATGGTCGTTGGCCAGGTTGTTTTTCAGCAACTCGCCCACGTTGGCACCGATGAAGGTGCGCACATATTTCGGCTCTTTCAATTCAGCGCCGGTGATGGCCACCACCCTTTCAGCGTTGAATCTTCCTTCGGTAAACACGGCCCCCAGGGTGATCACTTCCTGTACGCCGAGGGTCCAGACAACGCGCTTGGCTCCTACCGGCGCAATGTGGTGGATTTGCACGCCCACGTTGCCCGAAGGGTGAGGGCCTCTGAACCAGTGTTTCTCTACGCCTTCCGCTTCGGTAAAGGCTTTGGCCGGCGCTTCCCCGCCATTGGCACTGAGGCCCAGAATCACCTTGCCGCTGGTCAGCAGGTTGAGCACATCCAGGCCTTTCTGGAAGGCTTTCTCACGGCCCTGCACCACAAAATTGTTGTCAGGGGCCAGCGGAGCACTGTCAAATGTTGATACAAAGATATTTGCCGGAACGGCGACAGGGTCGGCAACGAGGTCGTAGGGGCGCTGGCGCAGCAAGGCCCAGGCGCCGCAATCCATCAAATAATTCACGAGGTCTTCCCGGCTGCTCTTTTCGGGGTCGAATTTGCCGAGTTTGCGGTACTCGATGTCTTTATCGGCTTTGATCACCACTTCGGTAATGGCTCTTCGCTCACCGCGGTTGATGGCCACCACCTCGCCGCTGACCGGTGCCACATATTTAATATCGGTGACCTTTTTGTCGTGAAAGAGGTGGTCACCGGCTTTGACCTTCTGGCCGACTTCCACCACCATTTTCGGGATGGGTGCCACCCCCCTGAAGTTGGGCGGCTGCACGGCAAAGGTAGTGGCCCGGGTTCTTCCGTCAATCTTCAATGGCGCTGTGCCCTCCAGGCGGATGTCATACCCTTGCTTCAGCTCCGTTACGGCTGCATCACCGACGTACCCGGGCTGGCGCTTGCGGAATATTCCCCGGAGGGAAGGAAACACCGAGGTAGCATCCGGGTCAGCACCCGGAGCCACTTTTTTGGCCTGGATGCGCAGCAGGTTGTCAGCCACCTGTACCAGCACAAAGAATGCGATCAGTACGACCAGGGCCAGCAAGGTCAACATCAGGGTGTTGGAGCTACCGGTATTGTCCTGGGCCATCAATGGTGAGGAAAGAAAAAGGAGAGCGAGCGGAAGAAACTTCGTAACAGCAGTTCTCATCTGCGAGTCGTTGTTTCCAGCTTTTAGCTTGTGCTATTCCCAAAGCATGGCATTCCGGGTGATAGGCAAAAGCAAAAGAGCTATTTCAAAATGGTTGTTCGTCTGTCGGTTTTCAAAGTCTTTGGGGTGCTTTCAGGGTGGTGGAAAATTTCACGTTTTTACACAGGCCTCCCTGAAGTCGGCGCAAAGTTAAAAAAAGCGGGTATTCGCAAAAGGTTAAGAAAAATCACCCTGCTATTTAGACTTGATAAAAACAGACAGATCAACCAGCGGCAACTCATCTGGCCGACAAATACATCTTTTCCGGGCGGGTAATCCATACAAAATTGTATGTTGTCACACCTGTTCATTATGTTTGTTCCGACACACCCTTTTTACCATGAAAACACAGCTAATATCTGCCTTTGCAGTTTTCTCCCTTTTGGTTGGATGCTTTGCCACTGACGCCACCCCGCCACCCTCCCGATTCGACCTGTTGCACAGCGCCGATCAGCTCAGGCAATTGCAGCTTTTTGACAGTGCCCTGGAAAGCTACCGCCGGGCGATGATCCAATTCGATTCGCTGGGTCAATCCGGGAAAGCCCTGGAATGTACGGTTGGAATGGCCTACTGCTGGTGGGCCCTGCACAAGTCCGACAGCGCAATGGTTTTGTGCCGTCGGGCAATTGAGAGATTCGGCAATGAAGCAGACGGCAAGCCCAGGGCGCTGGCAGATATCCACACCATTCTCGGAAACATTCATGCAGACAAGCGAACGCCCGACGATTTCCGGACAGCCATGGAGCACTACCGAAAGGCCTGTGAAACCCTGGCTGACAACAATGCCCCTACGGTGGATCTGGTAATGGCCAAAGAACGTTACGGAATTGCCAACTGGCTGGCCGGCCATTACGAAGAAGCAAATCATTGGTACACCCGGTGCCTCGGGGAAATGCCCCCGGTTGACAGCTCCAACGCCTCATCCTATGCCATACTGTACAGCCGAAGAGGCAATGTGCTGGAAAGTATGGGAATGCTGCACGAAGCAGCAAGCAGCGTTGAAAAGGCCTACGAACTCTCCATCAATTACAACTTGGCCAAAGGTGTTGCTGAGGCAGAACTTCTGAATAAACTGGGCAGAATTCAACTAAAATCGGGTGACCCCGGCCAGGCCCTGGTCAGCTACGAATCTGCCCTTTACCTGCAAACGCAATACGGCGAAAAACAACAAAAACTGACCGCCATGATCCTGAGCGGATTGGCGGATTGCCAGTGCATACTGGGCGATGATGTCCTTGCCTTGAGCAACTACAGCAAGGCCAGGGAGTATTGGGTAGAGGGCAACAAGGACGAGGTAAACGGTCTCCAGACTTTGTTTCGTCAAATGGCCAGATGCCACCTGCGCCACGGAAGGCCGGCCACAGCTGCTAAACTTCAGGCGCAAGCCCTCGCACTTATCCGCAAAACTTACGGCCCCCAAAGCATTGCCTACATGCAGGTGCAGGAAGAGTTGGGTCAAAGCCATCAACTGACAGAAGAATACGAGGCTGCCACGCTCAACTTCAGGACCGCAAGGTCAGTGGCAGAAAAACTGCTGGACAGCAGGCATCCAAAACAACTGGAAATTCAATTGGAACTTGCCAGGACGGAATTGCTAAAAGGTGACCTCGATGCCAGCCGCCTGGCATTGCACCATATCGCAGCATCGGAAGCGCTCCAACCGATGCTCAATTTTTCATTGATCCTGCACCTTCGGTACGAGCGGCTCAATGCGGATCTGGACAGGGCGCTGTTTGAAAACGGGGCCGGCTCCGCGCACTTGTCCGAAGCCCTGGCGCACTATTCCAACGGCATTGCCCTGCTGAAAAGCACCCAGCGTCAATTTCTCAGCGAGAAAAGTGAGTTGCACCTGCAAAAGACCGTCAAGAACCTTTGCGAAAAGGCTTTGGAAAGTTGTGTTGAGTTGATTGACATTGACCCGGCGCTGGTTTCGCCTGACCAGATACTCGGGTTCATAGAGGCATCTTCCAATGTACTGCTGACCGGGGCAGGCAACAATCGCAGGCTGTTGGAAAAAGATATCCTTCCGGCAGAGCAAACAGCTCGTCTTGTTGAATTGCAACAGCAGTGCCGGTACTACTACCACCGGATGACCGCCCCCCCCGGAGATGCAGGCATTGCCGGAGGCGAAGAAGAAAACTGGCAGTTGAGCTATTTTGAAGCATTGCGAAAACTGGAAAAGCTGAATGAGGAACTGGAAGCCGGGTTCCCGCACTATCAGCAACACCTGGTGGCCCCGTCAGTAGCGCTTATCGCGGCTGCCCTCGATGAAGGAAGCGCTTTCATGGCATTGTTCGAGGGGAGTGCCGGTCTGTACAGGTTCAGTTGTACCGGATCCAGTTGCAGTTTTGAGCGGCTGGCAGCGGTCAGCAGCTACACCCCCACGCTCGATTCTTTGCTGACAATCTTGTATTCCAGGCCCCGTCGCTGGCAATCGGACAAAGACAAAAACGAGCAGTTCAGGCAATTCTGTCAGCAATCGCAAAAGCTGCACCGCCTGCTCATTGGAAGATCATTGGAGCATACCGGCAAACTGGTGGTGGCCCTTTCCGGCAGGCTCAATTACCTGCCCCTGGACATTTTGCTGGAGCGACCGCCGGCAGAAAGCACACTCAAACACGAGGACTGGCGCCCGCTGCCTTATCTGCTCAAGTCGCATGCGGTGCAAGTTGTGGAATCAGCCGGGCTGTGGCTTTCTGCTCCGGGGGAAACCCCGCACACTTCTCAATACTTTGGCTTCGCTCCTGATTTTGCCGAAGGGAATGATAAAATGCCGGCACTGCCCGCCCTGAAGAACCGCAAAGAAGTGACAGAAGCGGCAAAGCTGTGGGGTGGCCGGACATTTACCGAAGGAGCGGCAAGCGTTGAAAACTTCTGGAATGTTGCCGGCCAGAGCGGGGTACTGCACCTTGGCACCCATGCTCAGATCAACAGCGCTTTTCCCGGCGGTTCCAGGTTTTATTTTTCCGGAACGGACGAAAGCTACGACCACATTGCCGCGTGGGAGATTGCCGGCCACTACATTCCTGCAGCCCTGGTGGTGCTCAGCGCCTGCAACACGGGGTTCGGGAAACTGGTCAGTGGCGATGGCGTTCACAGCCTCTCGCGGGCATTCCGCCTGGCCGGAGCCGATGCAACCCTGATGAGCCTTTGGGCGGAAAGCGACCAAAGTGGCAACGAACTGGTCATACCGTTTATGAGCAAACTCAAAGATGGCATGCCCAAAAGCCGGGCCCTGCAACAGGCCAAACTCGACTATCTCGAAAGTGTCAAAAACGACCGGGCCACCCACCCACACTACTGGGCCAGCCTGGTGCTGACCGGAAATGACGAACCCCTGACGATGGAGACGGATGAAAACATCCAAACAGGAATGCGAGGGGTCTGGCCGGTGATGTTCGGCCTGGCAATGAGTGTGTGCCTTTTTCTGTGGCTGAGAGGCAGGTCAGGGTAAATCCCTGAGCAACTGCCGGGCCTCGTCACGAAACGGGTTTGGATTTGAAGCCAACTCCTGAAGAATTGCTTTTCCCGAATCAATTTCACCCGCAAAAAGCAAGGCCCAGGCCCGGTACCAACGCAGGTCGTGGCTGTGCCCGGTTTTTACTTGTTGAAACGACCCGAGTGCAGCAGTTGGTTGGTTGGCAAAAAGCTGCAGGATGCCGAGATCAAAAAAGTATTCAGAGGAATGTTCGGTGGTGAACCGGTCCTGGATTTTCTCCATTAATGCCAGCGCCTCCTGGTAATTTCCGGCTTCGTAAAATTCCAGGATTTGCCTTTGCGCCTGCTCCGTTTCCGTGGCATCATCACTTCTGAAAGTGGACAAGGATGCCGGCGGGGACAGGTATTCAGCCGCCAGGCTGGAAATGGCATTGGCATCCTGAAAAAAGAACCTGAAAACGATCACGAGGAGGATCAAGGCTGCCACACCAATCAACACGGGGCGTCGGAACAGCCCTGTGCGGGGCCTGGCCCGGAAATACTTTTGGCCCGGCGCGTGCATCGCCTTGCGGAGCTTTGCTTCCCGCTCCTGAAATTGATGATGTGACCTGAATTGCTTCAAAAGTTGAAATTTCTCTGTGAGTTCCTTGTCTGAAGCCAGTTCGCTGCGGAATTGTTCTTTTTCGGATGCCGACATCTCTCCCGATAAAAAGTCCGCAAGTTGTGCCAGTTTTTTTTCGTCAAAATTGTGCTGATCCATTACTCTTCTTTAAGTTTCCGGAAATCCTCAGACCCTGTTATCAACTCGATCAGAGCCGCCAGGCAAAGGGTCTTCTTTTTTCGGAAATAACCATAGGTGTAGCCCAGGTGTTCAGCCAATTCTTTTTGTGGTATTCCTGACCAGGACTTGCTGAGAATTTCTTTGCAAGCGTCTTTGAGTTCGTTGAAGGCTTTTTGGAAGAGTTGGTATTCCTGGTATTCCCTGAGTGCGTGTTCTGCCTGCTTTTCAGCGTCCTCTGCAATTTCAAATCCAGCCATGTCCTGCAATGTTACCCGTTGCCTTTTTCGGCGGCTGAGTTCGTTGAACCACCTGCCCCGGCAAACCAGAAACAAGAAAGCACTGAACGGACAGGTGAGCTCCCAGCCTGGTTTTTCAGCCTGCTTCACGATGGTGATAAGTGCATCCTGAAACACATCCCGGGCATCTTCCACATTGCCGCCGTTCTTTTGCACCCATCCGATGATCTTCTGCGAGTGCTGTGCATAGATTTCCTCTATGACATCAGCATCTCCATCCAACAGACCTGCTATGTATTTGTGATCCGGGTGCTTCAACAGGGGCAAAATTTGAGTCAGCCGCAAGAACGGAATTTCCTGTTTGCTATCCTAAATTCCGCCCCATAAACCTTTTTTTTAAACCACAGAGTTTAAGGAGTTAAAAACAGCGTTGAGCAGAGTACTCCTACAAACCGAACCCGATGGCTATCTGGGGCAACCGATAACCGACAACCGCCAACCGCCAAAAACCCTCATAATCCCTCATCCCCGATAAAAATCGGGGCCATAATCCACCCATTACCTTTGCCACATGAAAAAGAACCCAATCCTACTGTCCCTCCTGTTGGCCATGAGTAGTGCAGGTGCCACCCTCAAGGCGCAGTTCAACCGTCAGACCATTGTGCAGTACCAGGTGGATGCGCTGGCCCTGAACCCGGCCTATGCCGGAGCATCCGGTGCCACCAGTTTCGAGGCTTTTTACTTTGGCAATTTTGATCAGCTGGGCACCCTGTCAAGGTCGGCCGTGGTGAGTGTTCACGGGCCTTCGTACAATGGCCGGAAGGCATTTGGTGGTGTGCTGGAGTTTTTCAAAACCGGTTTTTCTTCGGAAATGGCCGTGCAGCCGGTTGTTGCTTTTCTTCGCCCTGCGGGCAACGGAACCCTGTCTTTTGGGGGAGGCATAGGTTTCAGGTATTTCGACTTTGACGACGATGGTTTTGGCGGGGCGCCTGCCAACTTCGCCGTTGTGGAAGAATCGGCCGGCATCATGTTCCGCAACGACCGGCTTTTTGCCGGGCTTTCAGCCGCCAATTTTTACGAAGTGACATTGAGAAACAAAGACCTGGGCAGTTCCGGGGTAGTGCCCCGCGACGCTCCCGTCTCACTGACTGCCGGTGGCCTGTGGCAAGTGCATGAGGACCTCATCCTGAAACCTGCCTTCCTTCTGCAAACAGTAAAAAGGCGTTTCATCCCGGATGGCGCAGTTGCCGCTCCCGTTGATACCCGCTATACCAACATCGAGGCCTTGCCGTCGGTCATTGTGCAGGAAACCTACCTCATCGGCCTGCTCTTCGGTAGCAGCAAATTCAGTGACGGCACACGGCTCAACCGCATCGGCCTGACCATTACCCTGAATTTCGACAACTTTCACCTGGGTTATGCCCTGGTCAGAAACAGCAACAACCAAAACCTGGAACTTCCAACCAGCCACATGATCAGCGCAGGTTATACCTTTGCCGCCCCGGGCACATCCGGCACCCCAAAATTCTTTTGAGCTCTGATTAAAACAGCAACATGAAACCAGCGGACTCCACCCCCCTGAAAAAGGTGGTACTCACCGGCCCTGAAAGCACCGGAAAAACCTTCCTTTCCAAAATCCTGGCTGAGCAATTCAACACCACCTGGGTAGAGGAATACGGCAGGGCCTATTGCGAAAAAGTGGGCCAGGACCTCACCGCCCTGGACTTCGCCCACATCGCCGGCGGCCAGCTATACCTGGAAGACGAAGCAGCCAAAAAAGCCAACAAAGTACTCATCTGTGACACCGACCTGATCGTAACCGAAGTGTGGGCTGAGATTTACAAAGTGCCCTGCCCCGACTGGATTGTCGAAATCAACCACCAACGCCACTACGACCACTGGCTGCTCCTCAGCCCCGACGTGCCCTGGGAACGGGACAGCGTGCGCCAATACCAGGAAATAAGAAACTGGCACTTCCAACGCCTCCACGATGAACTCAGCAAAAGACAACTGCCCTTCACCGTCATCAGCGGCAACTACAAAGAACGCATCGAAATGAGTAAAAAACTGGTGGGGGAGGTGATTCGTGATTCGTGACTCGTGACACGTGACGCGTGACGGCGTGACCTGGTGGCGCCGAACCTGGTGGCGCCGGACTCCCGTCGGGTGTCCTATCCACTGCCTGAACTTGTTTCGGGATCAGCCTTCCTCTTTTTCTTCTTCTGACTTTAGCACCTGGCTGTAAAACTTTGCGGATTTTTCACTGAGGATGCCCGGGTCAAACTCCAGGCCGAGCAGAATTTCCACCAGCACTGTCATTCTTCCTTCTATGTCATAAAACTTGTTGATAACCACAATTTTACGGTCTTCTACGATGCAGTAGCCGCTGTTGAAACTTCCTTTCTCATAGCGGATCACATAGCCCAACTCAGTAAACAGGGCCTCCATCTTCTGCAGGGAGTGTCGTGTGAATTTCACCATGTTGTTTTCCTTTTGCGGCAAATATGCGCAAAGCACGGGCAAGCGAATGAAAGAGCCGTTCTATTTATTCCTGAAATACCCGCCGCTGCCAAAAACAATTCTTCATTTTTTGACATCTACAAAATATAAAACCTTTAAATGTTGACTCAACCGTCAATTCTGCTTAATTTCGCTCAACTTTCCAACCGTCGCTAAAATTTTTGTTTATGAGAACACATCATCGTGAAATCCTTATCTATTACAATCCCGAGTCCAGCAATGACAAGAAGACCGTTGCACACGCACAGAGTCTGGCACCGCACGTAAAGACTTACAGCTTCGACAAGGCCCCGTCAACAGGCACCAGCTGGCAGCAGATCATCAACAGGCTGAACCTGCGGCCAAAAGACCTGCTCAACCGGGCGCATCCGTATTACCAGGCGCACATCCGGGGTCGTGATTTTGACGAGGAAGGATGGCTGAATGTGATCAAACACAACCCGGCGCTGATCAAGGCCCCTATCGCCATCAAAGGCAACAAGGCCGTTCTCTGCACCAGTGCTACCGACATTTACAAACTGATGAAATCCGAAGACCCGGTCATTGCCTGACCGGAACTGAACAGGACTGAAAAACAAACCCGGCAGGTGCCTCAGTGGTGCCTGCTTTTTTATTTGCCGAAGGAAAATGCCATCGGCAAATTCACTACTTTTGGCCCCGGTTTGCCTGGCAGGCCAACCCAAACGACACTAAATCTAAAATCCGCACCACATGCCGAGTTTTGAAGTAGAGGGCAGACTCCACAAGATATTTGATACCGAAAGCAAGACCCAGACCTTTCAGGCCAGAGAATTTGTCATCGAAGTAGCCGATGGCAACTACCCGCAACTGGTCAAATTCCAACTGACACAAGACCGCTGTTCGCTCCTCGACAATTTTGAAGAGGGCCAGCAAATCAAGGTCATGTTTGACCTCAGGGGCCGGGAATGGCAGGGCAGGTACTTCACCAACCTGAACGCCTGGAGGGTCGAAGCCGCCGAAGGCTCCGAAACGGCCCCTCCCCCACCCGATGAAGATTTTGACTTCCCCACAGTGAGCGACGAACCACCCGCCGCCGACAACGACCTGCCGTTTTAAAGGTTGAGAGAGGTTCCATATCAGGTTGCAACTTTCAGTTGCGGCCTGAATTATTCCACGGTTTATTTCCTCTCACTGAGCCCACGGCGTACACAGAGAAAAAACTCCGTGGGCCCAGCGGCCTCAGGTTGCAACTTCCAGTTGCGGCCTGAATTTATCACCTGTTTTTTCCCTCGAAAAAAGAGAAACCCCCGTGGGCACCGTGGCCCCTGTGTGAGGCAATGGAGTTGAGAGGGGTTGATCCCGAATCCCGATCCCCCCGCTTCCCCCACAACCCTTCAATGCCAGAAGCTCACGGCAATGGGGTTGCCTTTGGCATCCAGGACTTTCAGTTCCAGCCCCTGGCCACCGGATTCATGGAAGTACTCCAGGGCAAATGAGTGCCTGCCTTTTTTCAGAACCAGTTCACCCTGTTTTTTGCGCATGCCGTGAACGCCATCGTTTTCGATGAGCTGTTGTCCGGCAATGCTCAGTCGGGAGCCATCGTCAGAAATGACCTGAAAGACACAGGCACCCGTTTCAGGCACTTCCAGCCAGCCGGAGAACCGCAAGCCGTATTTTCCCTTCGGTAAAACTTCAGGCAAGGCGACTTCATTCAGCGTAAAAACGGTGTCGGAAGAAAGGACTGAGAAATCCGGTTTTTTGTTTCCAATGCCCCGGAACATTTTCACTTTGAGGCCCCGGCTCAGGTCTTTGGGAGCCTTCGTTTTCAGAGGTTTCATCTTCCGAAACACATAGGTTCCCACCAGGCTTTTCACGCCATCGGGCCACGCTGCCTGCACCTCCAGGGTCGCAGTTTTGCGAAGCGAAAGCGGGCCCTCGTATTTTTTCCACTCGCCGTTGTCCATCCTGTACCGGATTACGGCGCTTTCTTTCAGGGTTTTGAAGCCAAGCCCGACCTTTTTGTAAAAAAGGCTGCCCGGCCGGTCTGGGCGGGGGGTCAGGTATCCGGCGTTGATCTTCTTCACAATGGCCGGATCTATTTTGGTGAGTTGGCGGTCGTAGGTCATCAGGCCGTTGTTTTCCTCCTCGATGTCTGACAGTTGGGTGTAAACCGCCGCCGACAGGCCCGCCTCGCTGTTCAATGGCAACAATTGCCAGATCAGGTCCTCGTAGGCCTTCATCAGTTCATCAGAGGACCGGATCAGTTCGTAGCCCCATCCCTTTTCCGCCCAGGTGTGCCCGGCGATGTTGAGCCCCAGTCCCCCGAACTCACCCAAAACCCTCGCTCTGTCGGCGCCTGCCTCTTCGGCTGAAGGTGCTTTTGGTTCCGGGTAGGAGTGAATATCCATTACATCGCCGATACCGGCATCTGTCCAGCCACTGGCGTTGTTGACCAGGCGGGTGGGGTCCCACTTTTTCAGTTCCACCACAAAGCGATCGGTGTTGAACTGGCCCCAACCTTCGTTGAACGGCACCCACATCAGCACCGAGGGGTGGTTGAAAAGTGCATCCACCATGGCCTTCATTTCCACCCGGAATTTCTTTTTGGCTGTGGTTGAATTGTTGGCGGCGCCGGGCATGTCCTGCCACACCAGCAAGCCCATGCGGTCGCAATGGTAGTACCAGCGCTGTGGCTCCACTTTCACGTGCTTGCGCACCAGGTTGAAACCCATCTCCTTCGCTGTCACAATGTCGTGGATCAGGGCCTCGTCGGTGGGAGCGGTGTAGAGGCCATCGGGCCAGTAGCCCTGGTCCAGCAGTCCCAGTTGAAACAGGGGCTCGTTGTTGAGGTACAGCCGTGGAACTCCGGCCGGGTCTTTTTCCACGCTGATTTTCCGAAGGCCGAAATAGCCCTTCACCTTGTCAATGCCGTTGCCGGCGTCATCCACCAGTTCCATTTCCAGATCGTAGAGGAAGGGATCATCGGGTGTCCAGGGGCGGGGATTTGAAATGCGCAGCAGCAGTGGCGTTCCCGGCCTTCCGGCCGACTCGGCTTTGAAGTTTTCACCGCCTACCCGGGCAATGAGTTTCAGGTCCCTGCGGCGTTCGCCCTGCACCTGTATCCGGACGATCACCCGGCTTTTGTCGAGGTCCGGTTCGCAGCGGTATTCCGAAATGTAGCTCTGTGGCACCGCCTCCAGCCAAACGGTCTGCCAGATGCCGCTAACGCCGGTGTACCAGATGCCGTGTGGATCGAGGCTTTGTTTTCCGACGGGCTGCCCTCCGGCATCGGTGGAGTCTGTGACCACCACGGTTATTTCCTGTTCGCCTCCGGCAATGAGGCGGTCGGTGATGTCAAAAGAGAAGGGGTCGTAGCCCCCGTGGTGCCAACCGACCTGCACGCCATTGACGAAGACCTCAGACTCGTAATCAACGGCCCCGAAGTGCAGCAGCACCCTGTTTCCTTTCCAGTTTTCGGGCATTTTGAAGCGCCTGCGGTAGTGCATGATGTGGTGGGGTTCCACCTTTTTGCCAACACCCGAAAGGGCTGATTCTACCGGAAAGGGGACGAGGATTTTTCCGGTGAAGTAGTTCTGGTCCGTGTTGCGGTCAAGGATCCACAGGTCCCACAGGCCATTGAGGTTTTTCCACTCGCTTCGCAACATGTTGGGGCGGGGGTATTCCGGCCAGGCATTGCCGGGATTCACCGCTGCCGACCAGCTCGTCTTCAGGGGCGTTTCTGCCATCTGCCATTGCGCCAGCGAGGAGGATATTGCGAAAAGGAAAGTACCAATGGTCAATAGTGTTCTCAGGTGCATGCGAGTCGTATTTGGTTGGATACCCGTTTCGAAGCAGCGAATGTAAGGCTATCTGAATTGAAATGAGACCCGGAAGCAGCATTGCCCGAAGGGCGAAGGGGAAGAAAAAAGCCCCCTGCATGCAGGAGGCTCAGAATGGTTCATTTACAGGTGCTAACCATCAAAAACAATAATCATTGGCCCCGATCAACTGTTTGGCAATCAGGCGGCGGGCATTCTTCACATTCACCGGCGGATACTTGGTGTAGCGTTTCACACCCATCAGGAAGGTTTTCAGCAGGTCGCCTTCGGCAAACGAGGCCAGGGCATCTTTGGCGGCTTTTTCGATGCGGGCCTGGGCATCGTGGAAGTACACCCGGAGCATGGCATCGTAAACGTCTTGTTCATGCTTCTTGTCGCTCATACCCGCCAGGCGCTCAACGCGCAAGAGCAGCGATTCTGCCACATAGGCGTCAATCATCATATCGGCCACGTTCATCACCACTTCCTGCTCGTTTTTCAGGTCGAGCTGGCCGTCCATCTGCATTTTGGCAGCGGCGCCGGCTGTCATGAGAATGATCTTTTTGAAGTCCCTGAGTGCTTTGCGTTCCTGGCCGTAGGTGCCCTCCGGCTGTTCAAAGGACGGCATGGAGGCCAGTTCTTTCTGCACCTCCCAGGCCGGGCCCACCATGTCAATTTTGCCCTTCATGGCCCGCTTCAGCAACTGAGAAACCATGAGCAGGCGGTTGATCTCGTTGGTGCCTTCGTAAATGCGGTTGATGCGGGAATCCCGGTAAGCCCGGGCCGGCGGGTATTCCTCCGAAAAGCCGTATCCGCCGTAAATCTGTACGAACTCGTCCACCACGTAGTCCGTCACCTCTGAACCATAGACTTTGATGATGGCACATTCTACGGCGTATTCTTCGGCGGCGTCGCGCATGGCGTCGGCGTAGTTGCTGCCTTTGTCCAGGAGGGCCGCTTTTTTGTCCTGCAACTGGTCAGACACGCGGTAGCAGGCACTCTCCAGGGCGAAGGTTCTGATGGTTTGTTCGGCAATTTTGTACTGTATGGCGCCAAAGCTGGAAATCGGTTTGCCAAACTGGTGGCGCTCGTTGGCGTATTGCACGCCGGTGCCGATGGCCATCTTACAGCCTCCCATGCACATCACGCCCAGCTTGAAACGGCCGATGTTCAGGGCTGAGAAGGCGATGAGGTGGCCTTTTCCAATTTCTCCGAGAACGTGGTCAACCGGCACCCGCACGTTTTCAAAAAAGACCTGCCGGGTTGACGAACCTTTGATGCCCAGCTTGTGCTCTTCGGCCCCCAGGCTGATGCCCGGCCGGTCGGCTTCCACTATGAAGCCGGTGAATTTGTCTCCGTCAACCTGTGCAAAAACGATGAACATGTCGGCAAAACCGGCATTCGAAATCCACATCTTCTGGCCGTTGATGATGTACGCTTTGCCGTCTTCGCTGAGGTCAGCCCGGGTTTTGGCAGCCAGGGCATCAGAGCCGGAGCCCGGTTCGGTCAGGCAGTAAGAGGCTTTCCATTCTCCGGAAGCCAGTTTGGGCAGGTAGGTCTTTTTTTGCTCTTCCGTTCCGAAATACAGGATGGGCAACATACCGATACCCGTATGCGCGGCAATGGTGGTGGCAAAACCGCCACCCATTCGGCCGAGGTACTCGCTGATAAAGGTATTGGTGTTGGTGTCCAGCGGCATGCCGCCGTATTCTTCAGGAATGTGGCAACCCAACAGGCCCAGCTCGCCGGCCTTGTTCATCAGCTCCGGTTGTGCCTCCAGTTTGGATGTTTTGTCGCCGGCTTCTTTCCGGAACGACTCCACCATCTGCACGACCATTTTCTGGTCTTCGTTGATGTCTTCGGGAATGAAAATATCTTCAGGGGATGCGTCTCGAATGATGAATTCTCCCCCATTGAGAACGGTGCTTTTTTCTGCTACTTCAGCCATGGTACAATGCTTTTAAGATTAGAGAAGGAGGTGATTGGCGAATTTTCGCTGACAAATTTAAGGGCACTTTGCTGATCTGACAAGTTTCCGGCCGGTCTATTTTGCGAATCTTCGCTAAATGCTGTAATTTGTCTTGTTGTGAAGCAATTGCATCGGGAACACAATTGACGCCGTCTTGACAATTTCAGCCGATGCCCGAAAAAAGGTGCAGGTCTGTTCGTCCGTCTCAGGATTCGGATTGTTTTTCACAAAAAAATTGGGCCACAACAGAATTTTTGCAGAATTGCGTTCTGTTTTTTCATTGTTGCGACGAATAATAAAAGCCCGAGACACCGGTCGGGGGCACACACCTTTCAAATCACCCGAAATCAACGATCTATGAAAAAGTCCTTCGCATTTTACTTAAGCGCAGCATTGCTGCTCACCCTGTTCCTCAACGTCATCATTTTGCGGCAACTTTTCGAGAACTACAAATCTGATCTGGAAGCCAGCCTTGTTCAGCCAAAATCAGCGCTTGTCACTTACAAAGGCATTCCCGTCAACCGGTCACCGGGCAAAACCGCAGGTCCTTGCGCTCCAACGGATTTTGTCGAAACCGCCAAACTGGCCAAAGATGCCGTGGTCAACATTTCCGTCAGGAATGGCAGTGCATTCAGCCCTTCTTCGAGTGGGTCGGGGATCATCATCAGCTCTGACGGCTACATCATCACCAACCACCACGTCATTGCCAACGGCGAAGACATAGAAGTGATACTGCCTGACAAGCGCAGTTACAAAGCCCAACTCATCGGCAAGGATCCCACCACCGATCTTGCCTTGCTCAAGATCAAAGCCTACGGCCTGCCCACCATTCAATACGGCAATTCCGACGAGGTTCATGTCGGGGAATGGGTACTGGCCATCGGCAACCCTTACAACCTCAGTTCCACCGTTACGGCCGGCATTGTGAGCGCCAAAGGCCGGGATATCAACATCCTGAATTCGCTCTATGCCGTCGAGTCATTCATCCAGACCGATGCGGTGGTCAACCCGGGCAACAGCGGCGGCGCACTGGTCAACATCCAGGGCGAACTCATCGGTGTCAACTCGGCCATCATGAGTGAATCAGGCGGGTACGAAGGCTACTCTTTTGCCATCCCCTCCAACCTCGTAAAAAAGGTCATTGACGATCTGAGAACCTACGGCGAGGTGCAGCGGGCCGTACTCGGCGTGACCATTCTGAATGTGAACGATGAGATTGCAAAAGACTTTGACTTGCCGGCCGTGGAGGGTGTTTTCATCCGCGATGTAATTGAAAACTCCAGCGCCCACAAGGCAGGCCTGCGCATCAACGACGTGATCGTGGGCATCAATGGCAGAAAAACGGCAAGCGTACCGGAACTTCAGGAGCAAGTGGCCCTGTTCCGCCCCGGCGATGTGGTCTCATTGGATGTAATGAGAAACGGCAAGAGAATGCTGGTAAACAACGTGCGACTTCAGCGAAAAGAGGGGGTAAATACCGGCTCCCGGTGACAGAATTTTAGACATTAAAATTTTCTGGCATGCGTTTTGTACCCTGTTAAGCGATTCGTTTTTTTCATGAGATACCAATTGTCAAAGGCACATCGCCACATCAAATCCAAACACCACCCTTAAACACGACTGTGGTGAATGTAAAACATGCACTTGAGAGAGCTGACAAACATTCATCCACGTTTTGGCAGCCCCGAAGCAAATCTACCCCAGGAATTCGCTTCGGGGCTTCTTTTTTGAGCCTGCCCAATCAGCCTTCCGGCAATTTCCGGAAAATACCGGAACCCATCTTCCAGACCTGAACCGATCCCTGGCAACACTGTTCGCCGCCGGCAACTTTGGAATAATCGTTCCGGGTAATGTGTATCCGAGATGAGAGGGGTTGAGAGGGGTTGAAAGGGGTAGGTCCCGATCCCGAATCCCGAAAGCTTTCGGGATCGGGACGGGAGGTTTAGAGGGGTTTAGAGGAGTTTAGTCCCGAGTCAAGCTCGGGAGTTTAGAGGGGTTACTGTCGGCAGGCGGGGTTGATGCCGAGGACATACTTCTCCACCACGCCTATTTCAGGGGCCGTTTCAGCGCCCAGGAATCCGGATATCATCTCATCTTTCAGATTTTCGGCGGCGAATTTGGTCAGCGGTTCTGACACAGGCATGTAGGACCAGTGCCATTTCTCTTCATTGTAGCCATCAGGTCTGTCTTTTCCCTTCGGTGAATAGGGCTGGCAAAAGCCAAATTTGGCAGCATTGGCAGACAGCCACTCGTACACCGGGCGGCCTGGGCCGGCCTCGAAGGTGTAGTTGTCCAGGTCGTTGAGGTCAATGTCGGTGCCCCAATGGTGGCGGCTGGTGCCCGGCATGGAGCTGTACTCCAGAATTTTCAAAGCCCTGGTGACGGGGTCTGGGTATTTTTCGGCGGCATTGGCGCCGTTCTCGATTTTTCGGGCACCGGTCCATTTGGCCTCCCAGATCATCTTCTGCCGGTCGAAATTCCGGGTGGCTGAGATGATGACCAGCTTGATGCCATCGGCCCTGGCAGCTTCCCACATTTTCTGAAAGGCCTCGTAAGTGTCCTTTCTCAGGTAGTAAGGGTCACCGTCGGTGTACTTGTCTTCCACTTTCACAAAATCCGGGTGGGTGGCCGGGTCAAACTGGCCCATGAGGTAGGCGATGGTAAAGTCAAAATCGCCTTCCGGTTCCGCAACTTGTTCGGCAGTTTCAGCTGTCTCAGGCCGCGCTTCCGGTTCAGGCTGATTTACGGCCTGGTTTTCCCCGTGTGCATTGTCGCAGGCGGTGAAGGCCATTGCCCAAAGGGCGAAGAGAAAAAGAGAAAAAAGAGTTGAATGCAGTTTCATGATTGAAAATTTAGGAGTTGGGTGCGCTGCAAAAAGTGTTTTTTTCTGGTTATGAGGATTATGAAGGATTATGAAGCCTGTCTGCCGCCAGGCAGGGATTATGAC
>JALWSS010000103.1 GCA_026993525.1 Saprospiraceae bacterium | reverse complement strand
GTACGCAATCTGAATCCCCTGGTAGCGTACCTACGGCACGCAAAGACCGAAATTTGGCGCTTTGCTACAAAGATTTCGTCCCTACAGGACGAGTAAATGAAAATTCGGGATCACTCATGTTTTGTGTGCGATTTGCGGTGTCCGATCTTAGTTAATCTCTGAAGGTGGTTTCAACACTTCAATCCCGAATCAAGTTCGGGATCGTGAGGCAAGCTCACGACCTTTAATCCCGGAACAAGTCCGGAATCATGACCTGAGCTCATGACTTTCAACACTTCAACACTTCAACACTTCAACACTTCAACAAATCAACAAATCAACACTTCAACACTTCAACACTTCAACAAATCAACAAATCAACAAATCAACACTTCAACACTTCAACACTTCAACACTTCAACAAATCAACAATCTCAATACAGCGCCATGCTGAACTGGCGGCGGTATTTGCGGGTCAGTTCATGGTCTTCGCCCCAGGTGTGGAACAGGGCGATGGCAGCCCGGCGGGGCAGGTCGTTGTGGAAGGTCTTGTCGGCGATGATGGCCGCGATGATCTTCTGGATGGCGGTTTCGTTGTCACCCGTTTTCAGCGCAGCCTGTGCTTCGGACAGGAGTTGCATCACGGGTGCGCCGTTTTCGGGTTTCAGCATCATCAGTTCGGCCAGTGTGCGCACATCTTCGGCGGCTTCGTACCGGGGGTCACCCAGGTGGACGTCTGTCACCAGGTCCAGTGCCTTTTCCGGTTCCGCAATGGCGAGCATTTTGGCCAGGGCCATCGTGGCTTCCTTGTGGTTGGGGTGTTGCTCTACGAATTTGCGAAGCGACGCAACAGCCTGTTCAGGTGTTTGGTGTTGCAAGTCTGCCAGCAGAGATGTCAACTCTTCTCCGGTCGGGTCTGGAAGGTGCTCATCCAACCAGCGTTCGATGTGTGTTTTCGGAAGGGCGCCGGCAAATTCGGCAACGACAGTGCCATTGTGAAACAACTTCACATTCGGGATGCTCATGATCTTGTAGGTCTGGGCAATGTCCGGTTGTTCTTCGGTGTTCAATTTCACCAGTTCCCATCGGTCTTTTTGCTCTTCGGCCAACTGGCCCAGTACCGGACCGAGCATCCGGCAGGGGCCGCACCATTCTGCCCAAAAGTCAACCAATACCGGTTTGATAAAGCTCCTTTCGATTACCTGTTTTTTGAAGTCAATCATCGTCTCAACGTTTTTTTGTTGGTGGTTTTTCAGTGCGCAAAGTTGTTTGCTACCCTTCGTCAAACAAGTGTTTTGAGTCACATTTTGGGTAGCTTGTTTCCCTGTTGTATTCAGGGTGTTTTTGCAACGGCGTCAGCAGGATATGAAACAGCGTATCACAGGGTAGATCTGTTAAATGCTACCCTGCGATACCCTGATTCATACGCATTGTCAATCTGTGGTCAAAGGTCATTCACCGCCTGAGGCGGCCAGAACGAAAAAGGCTTGCTTATTCGACCTCTTCTGCAACGACCTCCTCTACGGGTTCTTCGCCTTTGCGGGGTGCCCTGAACACGACCTCTTTGTCAAAGACATCGAGAACGACATGGCTTTTTGGTTGCACCTTGCCGAGCAGTATCTGCTTCGACAGTTCGTTGAGTACCCGTTTTTGGATAACCCGCTTGACGGGGCGTGCGCCAAACTCCGGATGGAAGCCTTCTTCGGCAATGAAGTCCACTGCCGCATCGGTCCATGTGAGTTGGATGTCTTGTTTGGCAGCCAATTTGGCCACGTGTTTCAGTTGCAGTTCCACAATGGCGTGGATGTCGTCTTTTGACAGTGGCTGGAACATGATGATCTCGTCAATCCTGTTCAGGAACTCTGGTCTTACCGATTTCTTCAGCAGTTCAAAGACCTGGTTTCTGGTGTGTTCCACCACGGTTTCACGGTTGCCATCGTTGATGCCTTCAAAGTTTTCACGAATGATGTCAGAACCGATGTTGGAGGTCATGATCACGATGGTGTTTTTGAAGTTGGCCACACGGCCCTTGTTGTCGGTCAGGCGGCCGTCTTCCAGCACTTGCAGCAGGATGTTGAACACATCCGGGTGTGCCTTTTCAATCTCATCGAGCAAGACCACCGAGTACGGTTTGCGGCGCACGGCTTCGGTCAGCTGGCCGCCCTCTTCATAACCCACATAGCCCGGGGGTGCACCTACGAGGCGGCTCACGCTGTGGCGCTCCTGGTATTCGCTCATGTCTATCCGGGTCATGAGGTTTTCGTCGTTGAAGAGGTACTCAGCCAGGGCTTTGGCCAATTCGGTTTTACCCACGCCGGTAGTTCCGAGGAAGAGGAAGGAACCGATGGGGCGTTTTTCGTTGGCCAGTCCGGTACGGCTTCGGCGGATGGCGTCGCTGACGGCCTGCACGGCCTCGTCCTGGCCGACCACCCGGCGGTGAAGTTCTTCCTCCAGGTGCAGCAGCTTCTCGCGTTCGCTTTGCAGCATCCGGTTCACCGGAATACCGGTCCAGCGGCTGACGATTTCGGCTACGTCTTCGGCGTCCACCTCGTCTTTTACGAGGAGTTTGCCATCCTTCTGCATTTCCTGAAGTTGTTCGTTGAGTTGCTGCAGTTGCTTTTCGAGTTCCGGAATCCTGCCGTAGCGTATTTCGGCCACAGCGCTGAAGTTTCCTTCCCGCTCCAGTTGATTGGCCTGGAGTTTCAATTGTTCGATTTCCTCTTTTGTCTTCTGAATGCCGGTAACCACTTCGCGCTCAGCTTCCCACTGGGCTTTGAGCTCTTTGCGGCGTTCCTCGAGGTTGGCCAGGTCTTCGTTGATCTTTTTGATCTTGTCCTCGTCCTTTTCGCGCTTCATGGCTTCGCGCTCGATCTCCAGTTGTCTGATCTTGCGTTCCACTTCGTCCAGTTCTTCGGGCATGGAGTTCATCTCCAGGCGTAGCCTTGCAGCGGCTTCGTCAATGAGGTCAATGGCTTTGTCGGGCAGGAAACGGTCGGTGATGTACCGGGTAGAGAGCTGCACGGCCGCAACGATGGCCTCGTCGCGGATGTTCACCTTGTGGTAGGTTTCGTAGCGCTCTTTCAGGCCCCGGAGGATGGAAATGGCATCCTCTTCGCCGGGCTCATCCACCATGACCATCTGAAAACGGCGCTCCAGAGCTTTGTCGGTTTCGAAATACTTCTGGTATTCGCTGAGCGTCGTTGCGCCGATGGCGCGAAGGTCACCTCTTGCCAGGGCCGGTTTCAGGATGTTGGCGGCGTCCATGGCGCCCTGGGTTTTGCCGGCTCCCACCAGGGTGTGGATTTCGTCAATGAACAGGAAGATGCGTCCTTCGGAGCTCACCACCTCGTTCACCACGCTTTTCAGTCGTTCTTCAAACTCACCCTGGTATTTTGCACCGGCGATCAGCGCGCCCATGTCCAGTGCCCAGATGTCCTTTTCCCGAAGGTCTTCGGGAACGTCGCCGTTCACGATCCTGTGTGCCAGCCCCTCTACGATGGCGGTTTTACCCACACCGGGTTCACCCACCAGAATGGGGTTGTTTTTGGTGCGGCGAGCCAGGATGTGCAGCACGCGGCGGATTTCCTCGTCGCGGCCGATAACCGGGTCGAGTTTGCCCTCACGGGCACGCTCGTTCAGGTTGATGGCGTATTTGGACAGGGCGTTGTAGGCATCTTCGGCGCTGGCGGTGGTTACCCGCTTGCCTTTGCGAAGGTCGTTGATGGCGTCGCGCATGCCCTTTTCGGTGACGCCGGCGTCTTTCAGCATCTGGGACACATTGCTGCGCACGGCCAGGATCGCCAGCAGCAAATGCTCGATGGCTACGTACTCGTCGCCGAATTCCTTCAACAGCCCGGTGGCCTTTTGGATCACTTCGTTGGCCTCCCGGCTGAGGTATTGTCCGGCGTTGCCCCCGCTGATCTTTGGATAGCTGCTGACGATGCTGTCCAGGGTCCGCTTGAGCGTTACATAGTCAACACCCAGTTTCTTGAACACATGGGGAGCCACGCTCTCGTCGCCTTCCAGAATGGCTTTGAGAATGTGACCCGGCTCAATCTGTTGGTTGCCCAACTCCATGGCGAGCTGCTGCGCCCGCTGGATGGCTTCCTGCGATTTTATCGTGAAGTTGTTCAGGTTCATATTGCTAATTTTTAATAATGAGTGGTTTTGTTGGGTAGGTCAATGAAACCGGCAATGCAGTTTGCCCTGCGGTTTCACAATACACACCTCAGCAGTCAATGCCCATGCCATGCAGCTTTTCAGGCCATTTTGTCTTTTTTCTTCGCAAAGGCCGTGACATCCTGTCGTAAACGATTGGTTTTCAGATGACAAGGTGGCGGGGTGGACTTGTTTGCGGCAGTCCGTATCAGCGCATTTGAATGCTGATTCATCCCGTTTAGAAGAATTGTCCAGAATCGATTATTTCCGGAAGAATAACCGGAAATATTCTCACCATTAATTGGTTTGAAAATATATCCGGTGCCGTCACAGGTGCTAACTTTCGGTTAGCTCCTGTATTCAATTTTCTTTGCACAGGAGATAATTCAGGAGTTGACTTGAAGTCAGCGCCTGATGGGCCCCCTATCAGGTGCTAACTTCCGCTTAGTGAAGTCCCGGGACCCGAATCAAGCCGATGCCGATCCCGTCCCGATCCCGAAAGCCGATGCCGACAACTATCGGCATCGGCTTCGGGATTCGGGATTCGGGACCCAAACTCCCCCCTCCACACTTGACGAGAGTGATGGGTTATTCTCAAACCACTTCGAGTCGAGTATAAATGGATAGCGGGAATACGCCATTTCCGAAGAGAAGAAAGGATCAGTTGTCCGAAGGCAGGCTGAAGGCGAAGGTGGTTCCGACGCCTTCTTCGGATTCCACCCAGATCTCACCGCCGAGATTTTCAATGATTTTCTTGCAGGTGGCCAGGCCGATGCCGGTGCCTTCGTAATCTTGGCGGCCGTGCAGCCTTTCAAAGATGTTGAACACCCGTTCCTTCTGGTCGGCCGGGATGCCGATGCCGTTGTCTTTGAAATAAAAGCGGTGGGTGCCCTGGCGGTTTTCGTACTGGATTTCCACCACGGGGGTTACATCCTGTTTGCGGAATTTGATGGAGTTGGAGATGAGGTTTTGGAACAATTGCATCATCAGCATGGATGGCACCCTGATTACCGGCAGTTCGTTGGCGCAGATTTCAGCGTCGTTTTCCTTCATGCGGCTCATCAGGTTGTTCACCACTACGAACAGGGTCTCGTTGAGGTTGGTGTCTTTGGCCATGTCGTTTTTTCGGCCAACCCGGGAGTATTCCAGCAAGTCGGTCAGCAGGCGGTCCATGCGGGTTACCCCATCGGTAACGAAGTGCATGTACTGAAGCGAGGATTCATCCAGTTGGTCCTTTAGCTTTCTTTCGATGAGCTGCACATAGGTGCCGATCATCCTGAGTGGTTCTTTGAGGTCGTGGGAGGCGGCATAGGCAAACTGTTCCAGTTCTTTGTTGGAGGCCTTTAGTTTGGTCTGGGCTTCGCGCAACCAGCGGGCCTGCCGGCTTATTTCTTCGTTTTTCTTCTCGAGCTCTGCCTTTTTCTCGTTGAGGGCTTTAACGATGAGATTTTGTCCTTCGGCAAAGATGAGCACAATGCCTACCACAATGATGAAAAGCCCGGACCAGGTAATGAGGTAATAGGTAGCGTCGAGGTCTTTGGTCTGTTCCCGGTAAGAAATGACGGCATTCAATTCTTCCTGGTACATATAGCCCGTGTAACCCAACAATACCACCAGCCAGGCGATCCCCGATTTCACATTGGCAAAAAGCAGGGCCAGCAATGGAGCTGCCATCATCCAAAGAAGATTGTCAGAGTAAATGCCCCCGCTGATAGGCACGGCCTGCATTTGTACCAGAAATAAAAACAAGGCCAGCAGGTTTCCGCTGAGGTTAAAATCCCCTTTCCATTTAAAGATGATGCTCAGGCCGACGATGATGAGCATCGCGGGCACCAGCGAAGGATTCTCAGCATCGGGGTAGAAGACCGTATTGGAAAGATGAAAGGTAAGGGTGATCAGAAAAAGAAAAAGATGCAAAAACACCAGCACCCGCCCTTTGCGAAGCAAAATAGGCGAGTCCATACAGCTTTTGTGGATCAGCCGGCGGTCAATGAAGTTGATCGCTTTGGTGAATGGAGAGAGAAACTGCATAGTTGGGTTTAGGACAAAATCACCTTTCCCCATTCAAGATGTTTGCCAAAGAGTGCGGCGTCCGGAAAGCGGGGTAGATATCAGCATGAGAATACTCATTACATTTAGCCCTTCGTCTGGTGCTAAAATTCATCCATGTCTGTGATCAATGTTGCAAAAACCCGGTTCGCCGGCATTTGAATTTAGCCTTGGAAATCAAAGCGAATTTCATTCAAAGAATCACCAAAATCACAATTGCTATGGTACCCGAATTTTTGATAGAACTCAGAGACTTTATCAGTCAACCCTGGCCCTGGTGGGTCGGTGGGCCCATGATTGTGCTGGTCATGTTCATTTTGCTTTACTTCGGAAAAGAGTTTGGGATCTCGGCCAATTTCAGGGTCATGTGTGCCGCAGACGGTGCTGACGAGCTGGCTGACTTTTTCAAATTTGACTGGCAGTCGCAAGGTTGGAACCTGCTGGTGGCCCTGGGAGCCATGTTCGGAGGTTACCTTGCAGCGCACTACTTCGTTTCACCCGATGGCAATGTGGCGCATGTGTCACAGGCAACCATTGAAAGCCTCAATGCACTCGGTTTTGACTACGAGTATGGCAAGGTTCCCCTGGTGCTGGAGTACTACGACTGGCCCTACTTGTTCACGCTGAAAGGTCTGCTGATCATCGTTGGCGGGGGCTTTCTGGTGGGTTTCGGAGCCCGCTACGCCGGTGGTTGCACCTCCGGGCATGCCATCAGCGGCATGTCGGCATTGCAGTTGGGGTCATTGTACGCTGTCATCGGCTTTTTTGCCGGCGGTCTGTTCATGACTTATGTTCTTTTTCCACTCATTTTCGGTTAACTAAAACTATTCAGCCATGATGCGCATGTCAAGATATATTTTGGTCGGAATCATCTTCGGAGTTACCATGTACAAGACCGAAGCCGTTTCCTGGTTCCGAATTTTTGAAATGTTCCACTTTCAGGCTTTCCACATGTACGGCATTATCGGATCGGCCGTGGCGCTCGGCATTCTGGTGGTGCAGTGGATCAAAAAGCAACACCTGAAATCTGTTGAGGGTCAGGAAATCGTCATTCCCGACAAGGACACAAGCTGGAAACGCTACATTTTCGGTGGGTTCATCTTCGGTTTGGGTTGGGCGCTGGCCGGTGTCTGCCCCGGGCCCATGTTCGTTTTGCTCGGAGCAGGATACACCGTTTTCGTGGTGTTTCTGTTGGCTGCAATTACAGGCACCTTTGTATATGGAAAGTTGCGCAGCAAATTGCCCCACTGATTCCATTGCGACGCAAGCAATTTGAGGGGAATGGCTCCAGGCATTGAATCATTTTGAAATGGTCGGGCTTTTGACCATAAAAAATTTGTCAACCAACGGTCATTCCCAAATTCTATTCCCTACCTTTGGCCACTCAAAGGCTACCTTCACGGCCGAAAAGCCTGACAGGCTGGAAAAATTGCCGGATGTTCTCACTCTCCACCTCATCCCCACGTCTGTCAGGCTTTTTCATTAAATCGGAGAAGCGAGCCATAAATCATTGATTGCTGACGACTTACATCTCTGATTTTTCCTCTCTTTTTAAGACCCCAGCCATTTTTTTTAGCGGACACCTGGTGCGCGTGTCACTGTTTATGAACGAAATCACCTTGTACCAAAAGAACTTGTATGAATCGGAGCTTTACCCTGTTGCTGACAATTCTGGCTTTTTTCAGTCTTGTTTCCCAAAATCTCAATGCCCAGTGTAACCAGAACATTTGTACCTCCCTGCCTCCTCCCGGTTTGTGTGCCGAGGATGCCTGCATCATGTGCGACCCCTGCCTGCTGGATGGCTACATGGGCTCCACCGTTCCCGGCTCAAACACCTGTGATGTGCCCGGGCCTTTTTGCGGGTCCATCGAGAACAACCAGTGGTTTGCCTTCATGGCCCCGCCCTCCGGAACGGTGACGTTCAACTTTACCGTTACTTCCTGCCAGGGCGTGCCCAACGGCTCCGGCATCCAGGCTGAGGTTTATTCCACGGCAGATTGCAACACCTTCGTTTCTGTGTCCAATTGCTGGAGCCCCGGCTCTCAGCAAAATGGTACCGTAACGGCTACCGGACTGGATCCTTATTGCACGTATTACCTGATGATTGACGGCTGGGCCGGCGACTTTTGCGATTTCACCATCAACGTTATTGGCTGCCAGGTGCCACCTACACCTACGCCCATCATTATCAGTGGCCCAACCCCGGTTTGTCCGGGTTCCATCGTGCAGTACACCATGAGCCCTCCGCCTTCGGCCAATTGCCAGAACAACTCCAACAGCATTATCTGGAGTGGGGTAGAGCCGTTTGGAACCATCATTGGGCCCAACGACCAACCCACCATCACCGTGCAATGGAACAGTGTGGGAACAACAGTACTCAATGTCACCACCAACAACGTTTGTTTTGGCGGCAATACGAGCATACCGTTCCCGGTGACCATAGAGCCCATACCTCCAACCGTCATCGAGCAGGATGTGTGCCTGGGCGAGTGCACCACCTGTGCCGGGCTGACCATTTGTGATCCCGGCCTCACCGTGGTGAGCCTGCAAAGCTGGCTGGGCTGCGACAGCATCATCAATTGCATCGTCAACCCCATCGTGCCGGTGGTCAATGACCTTGGGGCGGTGACCCTCTGTGCGCCGGCTACTTTCAGCATTTGCGGGCAGACCTACTCAGAGTGCGGCGTGTTCTCCAATACCTGCGACAACTGGCAGGGCTGCGACAGTACGGTCATCGTTGACCTGGCCATCCTCGATCCGCAGGCCGGCATTGCCCCACCCGCAGTACTCGACTGCGCCCCGGGCTCCACCATCACGCTCGATGGCACCGGCTCCAATTCAGGCTCCGATTGCCTGCCCAATGTCATCACGGCTTACTCCTGGGATGGCCCGGCCGGTGGCATCGTCGGCTCCGCCAATGGCCCGACGGTTGTTGTTGATGAGCCCGGCGAATATTGCCTGACCCTGACCTTCAGCCGGGATGGCGTGGAATGCTCGGATACCAAATGCGTCACCGTCGTTCAGGACGATGCCGTTCCTCAAACACCCCAGATAACCGGAACAGCAGAAATATGCCCCGGTGATACCGCAACCTACATCGTCATGCCCGTAGGGGCTCCCGCCCCAACAGGTTACACCTGGAGCACTTCCGACGGCACACCCGTCATTGGCAGTGGCGACACCGTTCAGGTGGTGTGGCCGGCCTCGGGCACCGTTCAGGTATGCGTCACGGCCGACAACATCTGCGGCTCCTCCAACGAGGCCTGCATCAACGTGAATGTGGTTACACCGGCCACAGCCACCCTGACCGGCAGCGGCACCGTTTGTACCGGCAGCGGCGATCCTGTGGATTTGACCATTACCCTCACCGGCGGCGCTCCGTGGACGGTGGATTATACCCTGGATGGCGTGGCCCAAACGCCTTTGAACGTGCCTTCCAGTCCCTATACCTTTACAGTGACCGCTCCCGGCACCTACGAGCTGACCGGTGTTACCGGTGCTACGGGCTGCCCCGGCACGGCTGACGGCACCGCCGTTGTGGATGAATTCCCCGTTCCGACGGCAACTATCAGTGGCGCGGGAGCCATTTGTGAGGGCAGTGGCCAGACGGTTGACCTGTTCCTCGATTTTTCCGGAACGGCACCCTGGACGGTGGAATACGCCGTTGACGGAACGGTGCAGGCCTCTGTGACCTTCGGCAACAACCCCGATACCCTGACCCTCGGCCAGGCACAGGCCGGCACCATCACGCTGGTCAGCGTTACCGACGGAAACGGTTGCCCGGGCACGGTTTCCGGTTCCGGGCAGATCACCATCAACACGGCCCCGACGGTGTCGAACATCCAGGCTTTTTGCGACCCGACCAACACCACCTATGTGGTTTCATTCGATGTGAATGGCGGCGATCCGGCCACCTACAGTGTCACACCGCCAAACGGCGCTTTCCTCGGCAACAACTTCACCAGTGATCCCATCCCCAGCGGGCAGGGCTACTCCTTTGTCATCAGCGATGCCAATGATTGCAACCCGGTCACCGTTGCCGACACTGTGCTGTGCAACTGCACCACCGCCGTGGGCAACATGGACAACAACCTCATGGAAGAATGCGGCGACGGACCCGTGACCGCCGGTTATGACAACGGCCATGTTTTCGACGGAAACGATATCCTTGTGTTCATTTTGCATTCGGGCTCCGGTATCAGCATTGTGGCACCGGTGATCGGCACCTTCCCCACACCAACGGTCAGCTTTGACCCGGCCACCATGAATTACGGAACCACCTATTACCTCTCGGCTGTGGTGGGTGACAACAACGGCAGTGGCGGCGTGGACCTCAGCGACCCCTGCCTGGCCATTGCCCAGGGTACGCCCATCGTGTTTTACGAAGTGCCAACAGCTACCCTGAGCGGTGACCCCGTCATCTGTGAAGGTGACGACGCTGTATTATCCATTGACTTCACGGGTGCCGGCCCCTGGAGCGTCACTTACGACGACGGCTCCGGCCCGCAAACCGTCAACGGTATCAATGCCAACCCTTATGACCTGGTGCTTTCTCCTTCGGCAAATGCAACCGTATGCCTGACGGGCATGGCGGACAGCAATTGCCCCGGCACCGCCGCCGGTTGCGGCAACGTGACGGTGAACACTGCCGTGCAGGTTTCCACACCCACCATCGAGTGCAATGCACAGGGTACGGCCTACACGGTGAGCTTCTCCATCAGTGGCGGCGACCCGGCCAGCTATTTCGTGACCCCACCGGACGGGACCCTGGCAGGTGCCACATTCATGAGCAACCTGATACCCGACACCCTCGGTTTCAGCTTTGTGGTGGACGACGCCAACGGCTGCAACCCCCAGACGGTGGCACAGACCGAAGTGGATTGCAGTTGCACCACCACTGTGGGCGTGATGACCTCTCCGGCAATTGAGGAATGCGGCAACGGCCCCGTTTCAGCCACTTACGACGATACCAATCAGGTGCTCGACCCCGACGACGTACTCGTTTTCATCCTTCACACCAACAGCGGCACCACCCCCGGCAACATCATTGCGACGAGCGACCAGCCAGGCTTCGGTTTTGACGCTGCTACCATGAATTACGGAACCACCTATTACATCTCAGCCGTTGTCGGAAACAGCGACGGCACCGGCGGCGTGGACCTGGCCGACCCCTGCCTCCAGCTGGCTTCCGGAACACCGGTTACCTTCTACCAGATACCAACGGTGACGCTCGAAGGCGGAGAGGACATCTGCGTGGGAGACAGCAGCGTGTTGGACCTCACCTTCACCGGTGTCCCACCATTTGAGGTGACCGTCAACGGGCAGTTGATCTCCGGCATTCCCGCCCTCAATTACAGCTTCAATGTGGGGCCGGCTGCCACTACCACTTACAGCATTTCCGACCTGACGGACAACCATTGCACGGGAACCATTTCCGGAACGGCCGACATCGTGGTGCACGATGCACCCGCCATCGTCAACGGAATGGACTTTTGCATACCCGACACCAACGTTTATGGCGTCAGCTTCGACATTGCCGGAGGCGACCCCACGACTTACAGCATTGTGCCGATGGACGGCACCCTGGCCGGCAGCACTTTCACCAGCAACCCGCAACAGAGTACCGTGCCCTATCAGTTTGTGGTCAGCGATGCCTGGGGTTGTGGAACCGACACCATTGCCGGCGTGCTGGATTGCAACTGCACCACCGATGCAGGCATCATGAGCCCGGTGGCACAAGACGCTTGTGTGAACGAGGGCATCGCCGTTGACCCGGCTTCGGGAACTGTGCTGGACCCGGACGATGTGCTGCTCTACTACCTGCACACCGAGCCCGGCAACCAGCTCGGGGACGTGATCGCAACCAACATATTGCCCGGCTTCAACTTCGATCCGAACACCATGCAGGCCGGGGTGACCTACTACATCAGCGCCGTGGCCGGCAACAACAACGGCGCCGGAGGCATTGACCTCAACGACTTCTGCCTGGACGTCGCTCCCGGCACTCCGGTACTTTGGCATGCGCTGCCCGAAGTGACCATGATCGCCAACGATGCGGTGTGCGAAGGCCAGGTCGCCAACGTGACCTTTACCATGTCGGGCACCGGGCCGTTCAACGTGACTTACAGTGTGAACGGCAACCCCACCAGCCTTTCCAACATCAACAGCCCGCACACCTTCCAGATCACGCCCACCGGCGAAACGACCCTGGAACTGCTGGCAGTGACGGACGTGGGAACCGGCTGCTCGAGTCCGGCTACCGGAACGGCAACGGTGTTTGTGACTCCCCGTCCGGATGCCGGTATGCCTTCGGGCAATGCCCAATTCTGCGACAGCGACATTGCGACGCAAAACCTCTTCGACCTGCTGGAGGGCGAAGACCCGGGAGGAACCTGGACCGACATCCAGGGCAACCAGATACCCAACGGCCTGCTGGATGTGGGCCCGCTGGAGCCCGGTTTGCACGTTTTCCGTTACACCCTGCCTCCGGTTACACCCTGCCCGGGTGATTTTGAGGATGTGGAAGTCCTCATCTTCGAAAATCCGGTGGCCGACGCCGGGCTGGACCGGGAACTGGATTGCGAAGCGACGGAAGTGACCCTTGGCGGACCCAATACCACCCTGGGTGCCGGCTACGAGTGGACGGGGCCTGTGCTCAATCCGAACCAGCCCATCACCACCACCAGCACTCCCGGGGTATATGTACTCACGGTGACCAACCAGTTTGGCTGCACCGCCTCCGACGAAGTGGAAGTGGTACAGACCATCACCTTGCCCGAACCGCATGTGACGGTTTCAGGGGTGAGCTGTTTCGGTGAAAACGACGGTTTCATCCACGTGGACAGCGTGACCAACGGCATCGAGCCTTACCTGTATTCTTTCAACGGCGGGCCGTTCACCGAGGAAAACTGGTTCCTCAACCTGTCGCCGGGCCAATACTCCGTAGCCGTGATGGATGGCAAGGGCTGTGAGCGCACCCTGGAATTCACCATTGCGGAACCGGAACAGGTTACTGTGGAGATCGTCCTCAACATCGAGGGAGATGAGTACACCATCGTCCTGGGTGATTCCATCCAACTGGCAGTGGTGGTGTCACCGGCCTGGGATTCACTGGACCAGATCATCTGGACACCCCAGGGCGTGGTGCCCTGCGACACCTGCCAGGTGCAATGGGTGCAGCCCGTTGAGGAAACCACCTACTCCATCATGGTGGACGAAGGCGGATGCACGGATTCAGACAAGGTCACGGTTTACGTCTCTAAAGACCGGGCGGTCTATATTCCGAATGCTTTCTCGCCCAACAACGACGGCACAAACGATGAGTTTTTAATCTACGGCGGCAGCAACATCAAAGAGATCAAATCCTTCCTGGTGTTCAACCGATGGGGTGAAACGGTGTACGAATACCACCATTTCCAGCCCAATGATCCTGCCTACGGATGGGACGGAACCCACCGCGGAAAAATCATGAATCCCGCCGTATTCACCTGGTTTGCTGAAATTGAATTCATCGACGGAAAAACCGTTGTCCTGGAAGGCGACGTGACCTTGATGAGGTAAAAAACGGTTGGCGGTTAGCGGTTGTTCCCGAGCTTGCCTCGGGATCGGTTGTCGGTTGCCAACAGATAACCGCCAACTGCCAACTGCCAACTGCCAACTGATAACTGCCAACTGCCAACTGATAACTGCCAACTGATAACTGATAACTGCCAACTGATAACTGATAACTGCCAACTGTCAACCACCAACTGATCCCGGGCGAAGCCCCGGGACCAACCGACAACAGTAAAAACTATGAACCTGAAATCTCACCCACTGTTGGTGGCCATTCTGGCCATGCCATTTTTGCTCTTCGGGCAACAATTGAATCTCGATCACTTCAAAAACATGAAGCCCCGGAACATCGGCCCTGCCGGTATGTCGGGGCGGGTAACGTCCATTGATGTGTTGTTGAGCAACCCCGATGTGATTTACGTCGGAACGGCGTCCGGGGGTGTTTGGCGCAGCACAAGCGGGGGCACTGGCTGGAAACCCGTTTTTGACGAAGCGCCGGTGCAGTCTGTGGGTGCGGTTCGCATCAACCAGAACAACCCCGATGAGATATGGGTGGGCACCGGTGAGGGCAATCCCCGCAACAGCCAGAACAGCGGCAAGGGACTTTACAAAACCATTGACGGAGGCAAGACCTGGAAACTGATGGGCCTGGAAGAAACCAAAACCATTCACCGCATCATCATCCACCGGGACGACCCGAACACGGTTTTTGTCGGAGCTACCGGCTCGGCCTGGGGCCCCAACCCCGAGCGGGGCGTTTTCAAGACCACTGATGGCGGCAAGACCTGGCGCAAGGTGCTCTTCGTCAACGACAGCACCGGCTGCGCCGACCTGGTGGTAGACCCCTCCAATCCCAACAAACTCATCGCTGCCATGTGGGAGTACGGCCGCAAACCCTGGACCTTCAACTCCGGGGGCAAAGGTTCCGGCATCTGGGTGTCTTTTGACGCCGGTGAAACCTGGGAGCGCCGCACCGCCAAAGACGGCCTGCCCAAAGGTGACCTGGGACGCATCGGCCTGGCCATCGCACCCAGCAAGCCCAACATTGTGTATGCCCTGGTGGAGGCCGAAGAAAATGCGCTCTACAAAAGCTATGACGGCGGTTTCAAATGGACCAAAATGGCCAGCGCCAATTCCAACCGCACCAACGTCAGCAACCGGCCGTTTTACTACCACGAGCTTTATGTGGACCCCAAAAATGAAAACCGGATTTTCAGCCTCCACAGCACGCTCACCAAAAGCGAAGACGGCGGCAAGACCTTTGAACCCTGGGTGGGCTGGAAAATCCACCCCGATCACCACGCCTTCTGGATTCACCCCGAAGACCCCTCCTACATGATGGAAGGCAACGACGGCGGCCTCAACATCAGCCACGACGGAGGGGCCACCTGGCGCTTTGCCGAAAACCTGCCGCTGGCCCAGTTTTACCACATTGACATTGACATGAGCACCCCGTACAGGGTCTGTGGCGGCATGCAGGACAACGGCTCCTGGGTGGGGCCTTCAGCCGTCTGGAAAAGCGGCGGCATCCGCAACAGCGACTGGCAGGAGGTCTATTTCGGCGACGGTTTCGATGTGGCCATCCGGCCCGATGATCCGCGCTATTGCTATGCCATGTCGCAGGGTGGCAACCTGGCCTACATTGACCTGCTGACCGGCCACACCCGCAGCATCCGGCCGGTGCATCCGGATGGGGTGGAACTGCGATTCAACTGGAATGCAGGTTTTGCGAAGAATCCCTTCCGCGATTGCGGCATTTATTACGGCAGTCAGTTTCTTCACAAAAGCCTCGACTGCGGCAATACCTGGGAGATCATCAGCCCGGACCTGACCACCAACGACAGCACCAAACAACAACAGGACAAGAGCGGTGGCCTCACCATAGACGCCACCAATGCGGAGAATTTTACAACCATCGTCGCAATAGCACCCAGCCCCATGGACGAAAACGTGATCTGGGTGGGTACCGACGACGGCAATGTGCAACTGACCCGCGACGGTGGCAAGACCTGGACCAACGTGGCGGCCAACTTGCCCGGTGCCAATCCCGGCAGTTGGATTCCCTACATCGAACCCGGCAAGAAGCGGGCAGGGGAGGCCTTTGTGGTGGTAAGTGATTATCGTCGCAATGACTGGCGGCCTTTCGTTTACCACACCACCGACTTTGGTGCCACCTTCACCCGCATTGCCGACGAAACCCAGGTCAGCGGGCCGGCTTTCTGCATCGTGCAGGATCCCATCGTGGAAAACCTGCTATGGATGGGCACCGATCACGGCCTCTGGGTCAGCATAGACTTCGGTAAACACTGGACCAAATGGACCAACGGCTTTCCTTCGGTAACGGTGACCGACCTGAAAATCCACCCCCGGGAACACGACCTGGTAATCGGCACCTTTGGCCGTGCTGCCTGGATACTGGACGACATTCGCCCCATCCGCGAAATTGCCCGCAGCGCGGGCGAAGTGCTGGAAAAACCATTTGCTACCTTCCCCGCACCGGACGCCTGGCTGGCGGAGTTTGCCTCTGTCAGCGGAACCCGGTTTGCCGCAGATGCCATCTTTCAGGGCAACAACCGCTGGCCCAATGCCATGATCACCTGTTGGGTGCAGCCTCCTTCGGTAAAAAAGGCGATGGAGGAAAAAGCAGCGGCAGAAAAGGCCGCCGCCGAACCCGGCAAGAAGAAAAAGAAGAAAGACAAAGCCGTTGCCGGTACCCGTCCCGATACCTCGGGAGGCGAGGGGGAAAAAGAGGAAGTTGCCGGAGGCGAGGAAAAGAAAAAGAAAAAAGGCAGGAATGGCAAGCCAAAGGTCAGGGTGCGTGTGGTGAACATGGAAGGCGATACCATCCGGACGTTCAGCCAAAAGGTGGACACCGGGCTGGTGCGCATCTACTGGGACCTCAGCCGGGACGGGGTGCGCTTCCCCAGCCGCCGCCAGCCCCGGCCGGACAGTGACCCGCCTCGCGGATACCAGGTGCTGCCCGGCACCTACAAGCTCTACCTGACCCTCGGCAAAACCACCGACAGCACCGAAGTGGTCGTACACGACGACCCGAGGATGGGATTCCGGATGGAAAAAATGAAAGCTCAACACGCCGCCTACGACGAACTGGCTAAAGTCGTGACCGCTGCCACCGAAGGTTTCGACCGCTTGCAGGATGCCCGCAAGAACATCAAAGTTGTTAACGATGCTTTGGCCTACGTGCCTGACAGCCTGAAAAAGGAAGTCAAAAAACTGGGTAAGGAATTGCAAAAAAGCATTGATTCGCTGGAACGCCGTTACATGATGCCGGAAGGATTGAAAGGCATCCAGCGGGATCCGAACACCATCAGCGGAACTTTGTGGCGGGCCAGAAGCTACATAGCCGCCTCTGACGGTGCCCCCAACCAATCGGCCCGAATCATGATGGAAAAGGCCCGCAAAGAAGTGTCTGAAGTAGTCAAAGACATCAACGAATTCATGGCCGGACCCTTTGCTGAATACCGCAAAAAAGTGGAGGCTTTGCAGGCCTCGCTCTTCAAGGAATATGAACCGGTGCAGCTGAAAGAGTGACGATCTGTAACATGAACCGCACTGGTTGGGAGAGGGGTTGATCCCGATCCCGAATCAAGTTCGGGATCGGGAGTCTCGGGATTTCCTCTCTCAGCACCACAAAGCCCACAGGGAAAAAATCTCCGTGGGTCCTGTGGGCTCCGTGTGAGGTAATCAAAGTTGAGAGGATTCCTCTGGACTTGAACAAAAGACAATAAGGTTCACAACAGTTGATTTCCGGGTTCCGGCGCTTCGTCCGGAGCCCGGAATTTTTTTCCCGGAACCGGAATCCCGTATTTTCTGCCTCCATCCACAGAATCTGTGACAGGGTAATTTCTGAGCGCCCTGTTGGCACAATTTCTGACAATCAGGTTTTTTGGAAATGTTTTGTTAGGAGCCAAACCTTCAGACATTTCTTAAACCACATTTAATTCACCAAAGAAATTCAATTTCTTGGTAATGGAAGCTGGCTCAGGTGCTCTGGCACCGGCCAAACCCGTGTGGTTCTTGTTGAAATCCTCAGAATTCCGGCAAGACCAAACCACATTTATTCATCGCCCCCCGGTTGTAAAGCCAGACCACATGAAAGCACAGGCCATTCTCTCTCTCCTGGTGCTGTTTAGCACCGGCCGCATCTGTGCCCAAACTTGTCAGAACGGGAGTCCTGCAACTGTGGTGAGCGTTGATTTGTCGGGGAAGAAGTCCTGGGATGCGCTCGGTGATCCACAGAATGACACCTTTTCGGTTTGCGGCTTCCCGGCCAATGCCAACATGGTTGGATTGGAATGGTCGGGAATAGATCTTTCGCCCGTTGGGGTAAGTTGGTGCTCGGAAGTGGCATTTGACATCCACTCCACACTCATCTTCAGACCTGCAGTAGGTGAGCGGCACAATGCACCGTGTAACAATAATTATACGGGTGGCAGCCCGAGTTATTTGCAAGACAACGACCTGACATTTTCGGCAGGTGCCGACGGATGTGTGAACATAGAGATTTATGAAATCTACAACGACTACAACAACGCCAAAGATGCGGACATCACTGCCGGTACAATGACCTTCACGGGTTGCCCCTCAGGGCTGGTTTTGCCCATAGAGTTGGTGGCTTTCAGCGCCAAAGCGGAAGATGATCACAACATCATCGAGTGGCGAACGGCTTCCGAACTGAACTCCGCCTGGCACATCCTGGAGCGTGCCGTTGATGGAAAAGAAGGCTGGGAAGAAGTTGGCAGGTTGGCCGGGGCAGGCACCACCAACGACGACCAGTATTATGTTTTGAAAGATTTCGAGCTCTTCCCCCTGGTTTATTACCGCCTTCGGGAAATAGCCTTTGACGGACAGGAGCAAATCTCTCACGTAATCACCCTGGAGCGGCCTTCGGAATATTTTCGCCTGTTAAACATCGCTCCAAATCCGGCAGACGGGCTGTTTAAGCTCCAGATGGAACTACCCGAAGCCGGCCCGGTTTTGATCCGTGTTTACGATCAGACCGGCCGGCAGGTATGGAAAGAGGAACGCACACTCAACCCGGGGCTGCAACACCAGGCTTTGAATCTTAACTCTCTCAACAATGGCCGTTATGCCATTGTGCTTCAAAAAGACCATGAAACGATAGTAGAAACGCTGATCATCAGCAAACAAAAACCGTGAACGGAGCCATTCACAGGCTTGCTTTTAAGTCAGTACAGCGGAACCATACCATCGGATATTGCCAGAAAATATCCAAAGCTACTTCACCTGTAGATCCGTCGGTTTCCGCTTACTGGCTTTTTTTGTGCCTCTCTCAACCCCTCTCAACTTTTATTGCCTCTCACGGAGACCACGGTGCTCACAGGTGTTTTTCTCTGGGTTTTTGGGCGCCCAACGCTGGCAGGGTTTGGAACCACTGCCAGCGTTTGCAATCGAGGCCGCAACCGGAAGTTGCAACCTGAGCTCACGGTGCCCACGGAGTTTTTTCCTCTGTGTTTTCTGTGAGCTCTG
>JALWSS010000102.1 GCA_026993525.1 Saprospiraceae bacterium | reverse complement strand
CCCTCTCAACTTTTATTGCCTCTCACGGAGACCACGGTGCTCACAGGTGTTTTTCTCTGGGTTTTTGGGCGCCCAACGCTGGCAGGGTTTGGAACCACTGCCAGCGTTTGCAATCGAGGCCGCAACTGAAAGTTGCAACCTGAGCTCACGGTGCCCACGGAGTTTTTTTCTCTGTGTTTTCTGTGAGCTCTGTGAGAGGAAATCCCGATCCTCCGGCGTCCGCAATTCACGCAAAACGCAGTTGAATTTTGGGTAATAAAGATGAAATTATATCTTGGCCCGCTATTCACGATCAAAAATCACCCATTTCGAAGGATCAGGTCTTTATTACGGCAACGTGGAGATTGCCCATATAAAGGTGTAACTGTTTGACAATGAACTAAAACTATGTAACCATTTAAAACTTCCGCTTATGAAGAACTTACTCTCACTTGTTTTCACAATTGCGCTCCTGGTAGGGTTTTCCTCCTATTCTTTTGCGCAGAAAGGAACCCTGAAAGGCCGGGTAACCGATGAACTGGGGTCATTGCCGGGTGCCACCGTTCTGATTGTAGAAAAAGGCACCGGTACAACCACGGATTTTGATGGGTTTTACACCCTCGAAATTGCCCCGGGCACCTACACCGTTCGTGTCAGTTTTGTAGGCTACAATACTGAGGAACAAAGCGTAACGGTGGAAGCAGGCAAGGAAACCATGGCTGATTTTCAGCTGAACCAGGGCATCAACGTGGACGAAGTCGTGGTTCTCGGTACGCGTTCCGCACCCCGTACCCAGCTTGAAACCGCGGTGCCGGTTGATGTGATTTCCGCCATGGAAATACAGCATACGGGGCAGGACAACGTGGGCCAGATCCTGCAATACCTGGCTCCTTCCTTCCACAGTACGCACCAGACCATTTCCGACGGAACAGACCACATTGACCCGGCTACTTTGCGCGGTCTTGGCCCCGACCAGGTACTGGTGCTCATCAACGGAAAGAGGCGCCACACCAGTTCCCTGATCAATGTCAACGGAACAGTGGGCCGGGGTACGGTAGGTACCGACCTCAACTCCATTCCGGCCTCTGCCATCGAGCGCATCGAGATTCTGCGCGATGGAGCTGCTGCCCAATACGGCTCCGATGCAATTGCCGGCGTGATCAACATCGTGTTGAAAGAAACCACCGATTTTGTCAGTTTCACCGCTCGTGTCGGGCAGAATTATCCCAACCTCTTCAACGGTCCGCAACGCGCCCGGGGCAATGTGCCCGAAGACTACATTCCGGAATTCAACAACGACGGCGAGGTGTATCAGATCGGTACCAATTTCGGTTTTGACATTGGCGACAAGGGGGGATTCATCAACATGACCGCTGAATTGACGGAGCGCGGTTCTACCAACCGTTCCGGAAATTATCAGGGATCACCCTATCCTGACGGGTACATGTTGCCACCGGATTACAACCGAATTCCGTCGGAAAATGATTTCTATGACCACGTACATTCCGTAACCACATTCGTGGAAAAACAGGTCATGGAAATCGGCAACTCCTACATGCGCAACGCCGGAGTTTTTCTGAACGCAGCCATGCCCTTGCGCGGTGGTGCGGAGTTTTATGCCAATGCAGGCTTTAACTATCGCAATGGTATCGCCCATGGTTTTTACCGTTTCCCATCTTCCCAGGCCCGGGTGGTACCCCAGCTCTATCCCCATGGTTTCTCTCCGGAGATACACAGTGATATCATGGACAACAGCTTTACACTGGGCCTGAGGGGCGAAATTGGCGGATGGAACGCTGACCTGAGCCAGACACGCGGTCAAAACAGTTTTGACTTTACCATCAAGAACTCCAACAATGCTTCATTGGGAACCAAATCTCCTACCTCGGCTTATGCGGGTGGCTTTTCCTATTCTCAGAACACGACGAACCTGGATTTCACCCGGAGCTTTGACGTTGGCATCCCACTCAACGTGGCTTTTGGTGGAGAATTCCGCCTGGAGAACTACCAGATTTTCCCGGGTGAAGAGGCTTCTTACGTCAATGGAGGTGTTGAGAACCTCTGGATTATCAACGGCGACAGCACCTACGTAGCAGGTTCTGCCGGCATTCAGGTGTTCCCGGGCTTCCAGCCTCAGAATGCCTTGAACAAGAATCGGAACAACGCCGCCCTTTACGTTGACCTGGAAGCTGACCTGACCGATGCCTGGCTGGTTGGTTTGGCCGGTCGTTTTGAAGACTATTCCGACTTTGGTTCAAACTTCAGTTGGAAACTTGCCACCAGGTACAAAATCACCGAAGACCTGAGTTTGCGCGGTGCTTACAGTACCGGCTTCCGTGCGCCTTCACTGCATCAGCTCTATTTCAACAACCTCAGCACCCAGTTCGTCACCATTGGCACCGACCTGGTACCGGTGCAAGTGGGTACTTTCAACAATGAAAGTACGGTGACCAAGGCCTTTGGCATCGAGCCTTTGCAGCCTGAGATTTCCAACAACATCAGTTTTGGTTTGGCCGGCCGGATTGCTGAAAACATGAGCCTCACCCTGGATGCCTACCACATCAGCATCGAGGATCGCATTGTGTTGTCAGGGCGCTTCAGTTCCGGTTATGAAAACATCCTGCAACCCCTCGGGGCCGGTGCGGCACAGTTCTTCACCAACGCGGTGAGCACCACCACAAAGGGATTGGATGTGGTATTTACCTATCGCCCGCATTTGGCCAACGGCCGACTCAACCTGACCCTGGCCGGCAACTTCAATGAAACGAAAGTGGACCGCGATGGCAGTGGCAATCCAATCATCAAAACTTCTGACGTACTGAAAGGCCAGGAAAGCACCTTGTTCAACAGGGAAGAAGTTTCACGCCTTGAAGTAGCACAGCCGAAAAGCAAAGTGCTGCTTTCTGCCTTGTATGAAGTGGGCAAAATGTCCTTCATGCTCCGCGCGACCCGCTTTGGCGAAATTGAGTACATCCATCCAAGTGACGGAGACCCGGGCAACTGGCCTGTCAATTCATTCACCGGCGAAACAGAATCCCGCGATCAGGTCTTTGATCCGAAGATCGTTCCCGATTTTGAATGGACCTACAGTGCCAGCCATCACATGAAGTTTACACTCGGTGTCAACAACTTCACCAATACCTATCCTGACATGCACCAACATTCAGGCAATGTAAGCTCAGGACGCTTCCTTTTCAGCCGCCGCGTACAACAGTTTGGCGTAAAAGGAGCCTTCGGCTATATCAAGGTTAATCTCAACTTCTGACGCCTGATTTCAATTTCTGAACGAAGATGCCCCTGCACTGAAAACCTGTGCAGGGGCAATTTTTTTTCACAATTCCGGTACTGGTCACAATGGCCTCCGGAAAGCACGGGGTATGAATTATTTGGCTTTCAGAAATCGCTCCGTCTGAACCACTTGCCCCTCAGCTTCGATGGTGATGAGGTACAAGCCGGCGGGCAGGTTCTCGATGTCCAGTTCAGCTTTTGCATTGTTGGAGAGTTGCAGGCTGCCCATTTGCAGCATGTTGGCGTTCCAAAGGCGGGCAGTGGCATCAGTTACCGTGGTATTTACGGCTTTCAGAATGAGGCGGTTAGAGGCCGGGTTGGGATAGAGCCTGAACAGGTTGGCCGATTCGGTTTCTTTGGTGGCTGTGGTGGTGTTGCCGTCGCTGCACTCTACGGGGTCGCCTTCCTGGTAAAGGCCGCTGTAGTTGTAAAACGCCAGTGGCGTTTTGCCGAAATCCACCACGCTGAGGTCGTTGCCCGGATTGGTGCCGACGGAATTGGGCAGTTGTGCGAACGGGTCGGTTTCGTTGTCAATCAGTGCAGGAGGGCTGTCGTCCTGGTTGGTCATCTTAAAGGTGAGGAGCAGGGTTTCCTCGCCGGGTTTGTACACGATGGCCGGAAGGTCGGCAACAAAGCCCAGGGTGAAATAAAGCATGCCCGGATTTTCTACCGGAGAATACACCAGGGCGTTGTCATCCCAGACGCCGGCTATGTTGGTGAGTTCTGAAAAGACAGAGCCCATTTTGGCGATGATGGTGACCTGTCCGGAACCGGTTATGGTCTGATCTGTTGGGCTGAGTGTGTCGCAGGGTTGAACGTAAACGCCCCAGACATTTTCTTCAGGCATTTCTTTCAGCGTCAGGAACAGTTGGGCGTGGAGGTGGGCGCAGGCAAAAAACAGCGCAGCCAATAGGATGGTGGCAACCTTGTTCATAGTTGTAAGTTTAAATCAATAAATGAGCGGGGGAAGGGGAGAAGAGATATTTCTGAATTGCAAGGAATATGCCACCTCCTGTGGGGTGGAAAAACAACGGGAATTACCCACCTTTGCATGGCATCAAACCAAAGCGCCTTTATGAAACGACTTTTTCTTCCCCTCTCAATTTTGGTATTCTTCGCTTGCCGCAATGAACCACCTGTGGAGGAAGCACCCCAGCCGGTTCCGGTAATCTCAAAATCGCTGGTAAAGCAAAACGGTGATTGTTCAGAACCGACGCCCGAATCAAAATGCGCAGAAGTGCGTTTTTCCTACCCCGAGGTAACTGAAGACAGGCACCCGTTGAAAGTTCCCGTTGAGCAGTGGGCATACAGCTTCATGGCCAGCCTGCTGGACCCCACCACCCCCTCCGAGGAAATTCCCGACGATCAGTCACTTCAACACCTGATAGCGGATTTTTTCAGCATGCACAAAGAGCTGGTAGCTGAGTTTCCCGAGGCACCGGCCTGGTACACCGTAGAATGCAACGACACCGTGCTGCTCAACGATGGCAAGGTGCTCTCACTGGCCATGAGCGGCTACAGCTACACCGGCGGGGCCCATCCGAATTTCATCCTGGCAGCGGCAAGTTTCGATGTTGCTTCCGGACGACGCATTGAACTCACCGATATCGTTACCGACCTGGATGCCCTGGCTAAAATTGCCGAAGAATTTTACCGAAGGGAAAAAGCAGTGGCATTTGAAGAGGGCTTCGATTTTGACCCCGACTGGCCCTTTGTGCTGCCTTCCGCTTCAGCCCTTACAGCCGAAGGCATCTACATGGCCTACATGCCCTATGAAGTGGCTCCCTATGCCGTTGGCTCGGCAGAGTTTGTCATCCCGTTTTCCGACATCGAAGACCTGCTGAAACCCGAATGGCAGCCTCAGTGATTCCCGATACCGAAAGCTTTCGGTATCGGGGTCAGTTGTCAGTTGTCAGTTGTCAGTTGACAGTTGTCAGTTCACAGTTGTCAGTTGTCAGTTGACAGTTGTCAGTTCACAGTTGTCAGTTGTCAGTTGTCAGTTGTCAGTTGTCAGTTGTCAGTTCACAGTTGTCAGTTGCTCAACCGCCAACCGCCAACCGCCAACCGACAAC
>JALWSS010000101.1 GCA_026993525.1 Saprospiraceae bacterium | reverse complement strand
TGCCTGGATCGGCCTTTGGCTGGTCATTACCCAGGGCGTTTTCGTGCGGCGTCTGAGCAAAATTGCCGCTCCCAAAAAGATTCTCGTTTTTTCAATTCTGGCTTTGGGGCTGGCGCTGTTGTCATTGCTGTTGCCCGACGAGTCATTTTGGTTTTTCTTCCTCAATCCCCTCGTTGCCATTGCCCAGGGCATCACCTCGCCCAACCTGACAACGGTGGTTTCCGTACAGGCCGGAACCGAGTACCAGGGCGAAGTGCTGGGCATCAACCAGAGCATGCTTTCACTGGGGCAAATTGTCCCGCCCCTCATTGCCGGCTACCTGAACACCATTTCCGGCAGCCTGCCCATCGTGGCCGCAGGGTTGATCGTACTGGTGGGCTGGATCGTGTATGTGTTTGTGTTCAGGAAGAACAAAATGTGAGCTGAATGCCCTTTTGCCGTATTTCGACATAATTAAATATTACAATTTTCAGCAATATTGAATTACATTTGGGGTTCGAACCGTGAATTCTTAACCAAAAACCCGATGGCGGCCAAACCCGATTCCGAAAACAAACCGGTGCATTATGTGGATTTTGACCTGCTGGAGAACGTCAAACTCCGCATCAGCCTTAAACTACTGCTGGCCATTGCCGGCACCATCGTAGCCGTAACCACCACCACCGTGATCGGGTACAACAACATCAAAAAGGACCTCGGGAAGATTGACGACCAGGTCGAAGGTATCCGGAACGACTTCAGGGAAGTTGCCGAAGAGAATAAAAAGGCCGTTGAAACATTGGAGATAACGGATGAAAAACTGACCCGTGAACTGGAAGCCCTGAAGCAACGGGTGGAAGTTTTGGAAGAACAAGTTCAGGAAAAATGAAACTGACCTCACAACGAACAGGCAATGCGAACCTCTTGCTGACCATCAACCTGGTGGCCTTCGTGGTTTTGCTCAATGTGCTGCTGTTGCTACTGCAAAGCGATACCGGAAAGCTGAGCGCCAACCTTTCAGCACTCAGCTCGGAAGTGAGCAGTGAAAACACCGGCGCCGTTTTACCGAAGGGAAAAGCCGGCATAAGCAGCCTGGAAGGCTTGTATTTTTTCACCACTACTGTCATTTTGCCCATACAACCTGCCACGTTTGTCAATTGCCTGTTGATCAGGTAAGCAACTTCACCCCCCTGCACTTTTCAGTTCCAGCACCTTTTTGGCCAGCGACTCCTCGGTTGGCGACTCTGCCACTATCACCTCGTTGATTCCCAGCTCTTTAAGCGCCCCTGCCGTGGTATTGCCGATGGCGATGACTTTCTGAAAACCGTATTTTTTGTTCTTCGAAAAATAGGCCCGGGCGTTCAGCGGGCTCGTAAAGACCAGCACCTCACAGCCGGGTATTTCAAGGCCTTCAATGGGCGTGTTTTTGTAAACCACGAGATCAATGGGAGTGATCCTACCGTCCAGCAAGCGGCGGATGGACTGGCGGCTGTCTGCTGCCCTGACGAAAGCCACTTTCTGCCCCCGGGCCAGGTCCAGGAAATTCACCGCCGTCTGGATGGGGTCGCCGTCGCCGGCAAAATGCACGTGGGCGTATTTTGAAAGTTCGGCGGCGGTGCCGGGGCCCAAAGCCGCCATGTGGTAAATTTCCGCTTTGTGGCTGGGAATTTGGCGGAAGAAAAAGCGCACCCCCGTTTTACTGTAAAAAAAGAGCCATTTCGCCTCCGGCAATTTTTCAATGGGAACAGCTTCGAAGTTGATCAGCTTCTGGTCGTGGATCCTGATGCCGTTGATGGTCAGCAATTTGCGGAATATGCTGTCAGGGGGTAGGGTTCTGGAAATGAATACCGTCATTGGGTTAACTTTGAATGCTGCTTTTTCACTTCAAACGACATCGGAAATGACCACCAAATTTACTCCCTTTCGGCCAAGCCGGAAGATTAGTTGGCGTTCGGCCATCCTCTTTTTGCTTCTTCTTTTTAGTGTCGCTGGCGCAATGGGGCAGGTGCTCCAACCCCAAAACATCGGCATACCGATGAGCGACGGGAAAACCCTTGCCGCCGATCTGTACCTCCCCTCCCAATCGGGCAGCTACCCCGTGGTGCTCATTCAGACGCCGTACAACAAGAACCTGTTCCATTCGGGCTTGCCGTTGGGCGTGGGACAGGATATCGGGAACAGTCCCTATGCTTTTGTGGTGCTGGACTGGCGCTGCTTTTACGGCTCCCTGCCGGCCTGCACCCTCAACCCCGACCGGGGCCAGGACGGCTACGATGCCGTGGAGTGGATTGCCGCCCAGGCCTGGTGCAATGGCAAAGTGGCCACCTGGGGGCCTTCCGCCCTCGGCAACATCCAGTTTCAAACCGCAAGGAAGCAACCCCCGCACCTCGTTTGTGCAGTGCCGATAGTGGCTTCACCGCATACGCATTACCACCAGTACTACCCCGGCGGTGCATTGCGAACGGAATACATGGAGACGCTTGGCTTTTTGTTCGGCATACCGGGTTCCAATCCCATCGTCAACAACCCGCTTTACAATTTCATCTGGATTGCTTCGGAAAACCTGAGCATGTATCCCGATGAAATCGCAGTGCCCATGCTGCTCATCGGCGGTTGGTTCGACCACAACACCGACGATGTGATCACCATGTTCGACACCCTCCGGACCATGTCTCCCGTCGCTTCGCAACACCGGCTGCTGATGGGCCCCTGGACCCACAGCGGTGCCTCCGGCAGCCCCGAACAGCAAGGTGAGCTGAACTTTCCGCAAGCGGCAGGTTGGTCAGTCAGTGTGGCCAATGAATTTCTGGCCTGGCACCTGCTGGGCGATGACAACGGCTGGGACCAATCAGCCCCCGTGCAGTATTTCCAGATGGGAGAGAATACCTGGCTGAACACCGATAGCTACCCCCCGGAGGCTGAGGCGCTCACAGACTTCTACCTGTATGAAAACTTTGAAATGGGAACATCGCTTCCCTCTACCGGCTCAGCAGCACTGAACCTGATCTACGACCCTGAAAATCCCTCGCCCACCATCGGCGGCAAGACTCTGAGTCCGGCCCTGTTGCAAGGCCCGTATGACCAGGCAGAAGTGGAGAGCCGCAACGACGCCCTGGTGTTTACCGGACCGGAATTGGCGGAACCACTGCGGGTGAACGGCAAAATTGAAGTTACCCTCCACGTGACTTCTGACCGCCCGGACACCGATTTTGCCTTGCGCCTGACCGATGTGCAGCCGGACGGCCGGAGCATCTTGCTGGGCGAGGCCATCCAGCGCATGCGCTTCCGCAACGGATACACAGTTGCAGATACGGCATCCATGGTGCCGGGTGAGGTGTATGAGATCACAATGAAATTTGAAAACCTGGCTCACACCTTTTTGCCCGGTCACAAGGTACGGCTCATCGTCACCTCCTCCAACTACCCCCGCTACAACCGCAACATGAACACCGGAGCCGAGATGTATCCCAATGGCAACATTGACACCCTGGTGAACCCGCTGGTGGCCCACAACGAGCTGATGGTGGAGGGCCTTTTTCCGTCAAGGATGACCTTGCCGGCAAGCATGACAACAGCGGTCGTCGAAGCGCATGAAGTGGTTCAACTGGAGCTGTTTCCCAACCCCGCTGCCGGCCGGGTCTTTCTTCGCAACCTGCCGGAAGATGGCACCGTGCAAGTCTTTGATCTCCAGGGAAAAGTTTTGCTCCAAAAGGAGGTGGAAGCCGGTGATCAACGGCTGGAGATTGGCAACCTGAAAAGTGGCCGGTACCTGCTCCGCTATTTACCCGAAGGGAAACATACTGACAAAAGTTATGTGGGTAAATTGTCTGTGCTGTGGTGATAATTAGCCGAAACGCGATATTTTAACGGCTTCAAACCACAGACCGGCAAATCCGGGGATTGAAACGGGCGCCAGGCCGCACTCCACATTTTAACCCAGACAGAGCTGTCTATTGACCCCATTCCTTTTGCACCTAACTCACAGTGGGTATGCCTGCGCCGGCGTTTCAGTCGCCCCAATACCCAAACTTATGAACCAGCATGTTGTAGCCATTTTCGGCGGGGCAGTATCGGGAGCGGAAGCCGCCCACCAGCTCACACAGCAAGGCATCCGTTGTGTTGTATTCGACCAAAACCTGCTGCCCTACGGAAAAATAGAGGACGGCCTGCCCAAATGGCACGCAAAACTCCGCGACAAAGAAGAGGCAAACATTGACGAAAAACTCAGCCACCCGCTGGTCACTTTTGTGCCGGGAGTGAAACTTGGCCGGGACCTGGATTTTGAGGATGTGGTTCAAAACTGGGGCTTTTCGGCCATCTTCCTGGCCACGGGTGCCTGGCGAGACAGACCCCTGGCCGTTCCGGGAATTGACGACTTCACCGGCAAAGGCTTTTACTATCAAAACCCCTTCATTTACTGGTACAACCACAAACACGAGCCGGATTACAAAGGCGAACAGTGTGAAGTGGCCGACGGCGCCCTCATCATCGGTGGCGGGCTGGCCAGCATTGATGTGGCCAAAGCCGTAATGATGGAACTGGTGGAAAAGAAACTGGCGGAAAAGGGGATTGATGTGAATATGTTCGATCTGGAACGGGGCATTTCCAAAGTGCTCGAAAAGCACAGTCTCACCCTCGATGACCTGGGGCTCAAAGGCTGCACCATCGTTTACCGAAGGAGGATAAAAGACATGCCACTGTACCCGGGTGAAACGGATACACCTGAAAAACTTGCCAAAGCCCAAACAGTCAGGGAAAAGGTACTCAACAACGCCGCCGAAAAATTTCTCTTCAAAGTGATGCCCTGCCACCTGCCGGTGGACAAGATCGTGGAAAATGGCCGCCTGGCAGGGCTGGTCCTTCGGGAAACCAAAATCGAAGACGGCCGGGTACTTGAAATCCCCGGTTCCGACAAAGAGGTTCACTCACCGCTGGTCATATCCTCCATTGGCAGCATTCCTGAGCCCATTCCGGGCATACCCATGAGAGGGCAGGTCTTCGATGTGGAAGAAGGCCAGTGCTGCAAACTCAACGGCTTCACCAACGTTTTCGCCCTCGGCAATGCCGTTACCGGCCGCGGCAATATCAAAGAAAGCCTGGCCCACGGCCGCACCGTGGCACAGACCATCGCCATGAATTACCTCATTGACCCGGAAGGCAATGTGGATGAGTCCTTCCGCAAAAAAGAATCCCGGGTGGATGGCGTGATGGGTGATCTGACAAAGCACCTGGCTTCGATACAGCCACCCGATGAAAACCAGGTAACTGCCATCATGCAACGCGTGAAACTGCTGCAAAGCAAGGTGGGCTACGATGGCAATTACAAAGCCTGGGTAGAAAAACACCGTCCCGTGCGGCTGGAGGAGTTGGTGGGGCACTAGTACCAGAGTACCAGCGATCTCTGATCGCTGTGTCGATCGGAGATCGACTTTACGTACCAGCGATCTCTGATCGCTGTGTCGATCGGAGATCGACTTTACGTACCAGCGATCT
>JALWSS010000100.1 GCA_026993525.1 Saprospiraceae bacterium | reverse complement strand
TGCCAAATCCGTTAAGTACCCTCACCTTGTTGGTTTTCAGGATTGGTTGCCGCCTCGATTCATCACCTCTCACAACGCCCACAGCGGGCACAGAGAAAAAACTCTGTGTTCTCGGTGTTCTCCGTGTGAGGCATTATCAGGTTGCAACTTCCAGTTGCGGCCTGAATTATCACACGTCTTTGCCTCTCACAGCGCCCACAGCGAACACAGAGAAAAACCTCCGTGGGCTCAGTGGTCTCAGGTTGCAACTTCCAGTTGCGGCCTGAATTATCCCACGGTTTTTTTTTTCCGCTCACAGAGGCCACAGCGGGCACAGAGAAAAAACTCCGTGGACGTAGTGAGTTCAGGTTGCAACTTCCAGTTGCGGCCTGAATTATCACACTCCCGATCCCGTCCCGAAATTCTTCGGGATCGGGAGTCTCGGGATTTCCTCTCACAGGGCCCACAGTGAACACAGAGAAAAAACGCCGTGGGCGCAGTGGACTCAGGTTGCAACTTTAAGTTGCGGCCTCCATTACGAACACTGGCAGGGTTCGGAACCCTGCCAGCGTTGGGGCAAACCCGATTCATCACCTCTCACAGAGACACAGTGAACACAGAGTGAAAAATTCCTGGGGACTTTGTGGCTCCTTGTGAGGGTGAATTGAAGTGATGACCCCAGGTCATCACCTCACCTGGCTCCAAGCCTGTGGCTCCGTGTGAGGCAGCCCCCACCGGAAAAACCCTCCCCGATCCATCAAAAAAAAATTTAATTGAAAGACTTCTTTTAAAAGTCGTTTGAGTTTTTACCTTTGCCACACACCATTGCTACCCACACATTCTTACCCAATTGCCGAAATTTCTTCGGCACATCCAGATTAGTACAGAACACCAAACCCTGTTTTACTGCTTGCAGCTGTAATCTCACCAAGGCATTTCAGGTATAACAAGCCTGAAGCGTTCTGCTATTCAGGATGCCACCATGCGCTGATCCCATGAACATGAACAAGTCCGCAAGGGCGGGCTTTTAGATCGAAATCCCAAGCCCAAGTGAATTTTCAAAGGGCAATTTGAGAATCCATTTGAGAGGAGGAGTTGAGAGAAGTTTGCGTCAAAAAACGGGTCTTGAAACCATGGCCAGGAGGAGTTTCGGGTTCATCTCTAAACCCCTCTAAACCCCTCTAAACCCCTCTAAACATCTCTAAACCCTTGTATCAATCTTTAACCGGTTACACACTCACCCAGCGTAATTTATGAGGTCAAGATCAACGCTCGTATTATTTCTTTCGCTGCTAGCAACGGCAGCTTTCAGCCAGAACTATCTGATGAACGGCAGCCTGACCAACGTCAACGACTGCTCCGGCTTTTTCCTGGACAGCGGAGGCGGCTCGGCGCCTTACGGCCCCAATGAGAGTTTCACCACCACCATTTGTCCGGATGGCAGCACCGGCACCCACATCCAGTTGGTGTTCAACGGCACCGACATTGCCGACGGCGACGAACTTTGTTTTTACGACGGCGACAACACCGGAGCGCCTTCTTTGAGTTGTGCCAGCGCATTCACCGGGGCCAGCGCCAATTCTTTCATCATTCAGGCCACTGCGGCCAATCCTACGGGCTGCCTCACCATTACTTTCACTTCCGACGGCAGCGTTGAAGGCGCCGGCTGGAGCGCCGACATCAACTGCATACCCGCCTGCCAGATCATCGAAGCGGTGATTGATTCCACTTATCCGGGCATCAGTCCTGTGGATACCGGCTGGATTGACATCTGCCCCGGCGACAGGGTCTTCCTTTTCGGAACGGGCAACTATCCGCAAAACGGCGTGGTGTACAACCATTCCGACCTCACCAGCAATTTCGCCTGGGACTTTGGCGACGGTGCCACCTCACAGGGTCCTGCCACCTCTCACGTTTACGACGAACCGGGCGGATACATCATTTCCATGACCATCACCGATCAGTTAGGATGCCGCAATACCAACTTCATCAAACAACGGGTGCGGGTGGCCCCAAAACCCAACTTTGCCCTCAGTACTTACACCAACCCCATCTGTGTAAATGACACCGTCAGCCTCAACGCCATGGTGGATTCGGTGGACATGATGCACACCGTTTCGGTGTTGCCGGGCAATTCAGGTTTCCAGACGGCCGGTGTGCTCAGCGACAGCCTGCCATTGCCCGATGGCAACGGTTCTTCTTACTCCACTTCCATCAACTTCAGCGAGTTCAACCCCGGCCAGGTGCTGACCGACATCAATGACCTGCTGGGCATCTTCGTCAACATGGAACACAGCTGGATGCGTGACCTGCAAATACGCCTGACCTGCCCCAACGGGCAAACCGCCATCCTGCACAACCACCCCGGCCAGACCGGCAGTGAGGTCTTCCTCGGCGAGCCCTATGAAGCCGACGAGGGCTTTCCGGTGCCGATCCCCGGCATAGGCTGGGAATACGGCTGGTCGCCGAATCCGGATTACAATTTCACCTGGATTGACTACGCCAATACCTTTTCACCTCCCACCCTGCCTTCGGGCACTTATCAGTCGTATCAGCCGCTCACCAATTTCCTCGGCTGCCCGCTGAACGGCGAGTGGACCATCGAGGTGACCGACCTGTGGCCCATTGACAACGGTTACATTTTCTCCTGGAGCATCGCTTTTGACCCGGACTTGTATCCCTTCGTGGAAACTTTTTCACCGGATTTGATAGCCTGGAACTGGAGCGACCACCCCAGCATCCTGTACAACAATCCGGATTCTATTGTGGGCTCACCCACCAATGCCGGGGAGGTAGCTTACACCTTCACGGTCAACGATGAATTCGGTTGTGCCTGGGACACCACCGTCAACATTCAGGTGCTGCCGGCCACCCACCCTGACTGCCACAGCTGCGCTGATCTGCTCACGCCCATGAACGACACCACCATTTGTTTCGAAGAAAGCGTGCAACTGGATGTGAGCGGGGCCCCCGGCGCCAACCCGGCCGTCACCTTTGAATCTTACGACGACTACCCCATTGGCGCCGGCAATCACCCGCCCGCCAATCCTTACGCTTCCGTCATCAATGTAAACTCCATTCAACCGGCCTTCCTCACCAATCCGGCGGCGCAGATAGCCAGCATCTGCCTGGACCTGGATACGGATTTCGATGCCGACATCCGGCTTTTCCTGCGGGCACCCGACGGCACGCAACTTGAGCTGAGCACCAACAACGGCGGCAGCGGCGACAACTACACCCAAACCTGCTTCACCCCCACTGCCACCTTGCCCATCACCACCGGAGTGCCACCTTTCACAGGCTCTTTTTTACCCGAAGGAAACTGGAATGTGCTGAATGGTGTGCCCATCAACGGCGACTGGGCCCTGCTGGTATCTGACGCTTTCGGCATCAACGCCCTCGGCAACCTCAACTGGTGGAGCATCACCTTCAACACCATCAACCAGGTCACCTATGCCTGGAACCCCATTGCCGAGCTGTCCTGTTCCGACTGTCCGAACCCCATCGCCATTCCCACTTCCGATGTGGACTTCACCGTGACAGCCACCGACCTCTACGGCTGCCAGGATGTGGAGACGGTACACGTGGGCCTGCTGGTCAACTTTCCGGCGCCCAATGTCACCTGTACGGAATTGCCCGGAGGGCAAATAAGATTCAATTGGAACGACCTGCCACAGGGTGGCATCTCCTACCTCGTCAACGTCAATGGCACGGGCTGGGTGCCCAACAATTTCGGGGCTGCGGGCCACGTCGTCAGCGGCCTCAGCAACGGCGAAACCGTGACCATCGAAGTGCAGGTGAACGCCCCCGGCACGGCCTGCGAGGTGGGCACCGGCACGGCCACCTGCACCTATTCGCTTTGCCCGCTGGTCACTTCGTTCATCACACCCGGCCCGTACAGCACATCCTGCAGTGGCCTTTGCGACGCAGAAGTAGAAATAGACGTGCAAAACGCCGCCCTGCCCCTCAGCTATGAAATCAACAACCTGACAACCGGCACCAGCAGCACGCAGAACAGCGGCCTGATCACCGGCCTCTGTGGTGGCAACTACGAAGTGTACATCACCGATGCTGCCGGCTGCGTGGATACGGTGAGCTTTTCGGTGAGCGAACCGCCGGGCTTCAACCTGACGGCACAGCAGCTCAGCCCACCCACTTGCTTCAACACCCCCGATGGCTGTGCCACGGCCCTGGCCAACGGAGGCGCTGCCCCCTACACCTACACCTGGAACATCCAGAACCTGCCCGTGGGCGACACGGTCTGCATCCTGCCGGCAGGTACCCTCACCGTCACGGCCCAGGATGCCAACGGTTGCGAAGCGACGACAAGCCTCGACATCACGGGGCCACCGGCCATCACCCTCTCCCTCGCCGCAGACTCTGTCAAGTGTCTTGGCGGAGCCGACGGACAAGCCAGCGTCATGGCCAACGGCGGAGCCGGCAGCTTCAGCTACCAGTGGAGCGCCGGCAACACCCCGGACCAGCCCTCGACCGGTGGGCTGAGCGCCGGCACGTACACGGTGACCGTCAGCGACCAGAACGGCTGCACAGAAGAAGGCAGCATCGAAGTGGGGCAGCCGGCCACGGCGGTCTCGGTGGTCGCTGCACAAACTTTTACCGGGTGCTACGGCGAAAACGGCTCTGAAGCCGCAGCCACGGGCATGGGCGGCACCGGTGCCATTTCTTTTTCCTGGTCGCCCTCCGGGCAACAGGGAAACCTGGCCACGTCATTGCCTGCAGGCCCCCAATCGGTCATTGCCACCGACGCCAACGGCTGCCGGGACACCGCCACCGTTGACATTACCGAGTGGGATTCCATCAACATATCCATCATCGCCAATCCGCCCACCTGCAACGGCATGACCAACGGCCAGATGGCCGTAAACCTGGTCACCGGTGGCAACGGCGATTACGTCAGCTACACCTGGTCGAACAACCAGCAAGGACCCATCATCTCCAATTTGTCCGGCAGCAACACTTACACGGTAACCGTGACCGACTCACAGGGCTGCACCGGCACCATGTCCAGAACCCTGGATGAACCGCCCGCCATGAGCCTGAACCTGACCGGCACCGATGCCCTCTGCTATGGCCAGCCGAGTGGCACGGCCTCCGTCACTGCTGTGCAAAACGCCCAGGGCACCGTAATGTACCAATGGGATGCTGCCACCGGTGGCCAGACAACGGCCACGGCCACCGATCTGCCGGCAGGCACCTACTCCGTCATTGTGACGGACACGGCAGGCTGCACCGCCAATGGCACCGTGACCATCGGCGAACCCTCCGGAATGAACACCAACTTCTCCGTCACCGACAACGAATGCTTCGGCTACGCCAACGGCGCTGTGGACCTGGATGTAAGCGGCGGGGCCGGTGCTTACCAGTACGCCTGGTCGAACGGGGCCAGCACCGCCAAACAGGTGGACCTGCCCGCCGGCTGGTATTTCGTGACCGTCACCGACGGCAATGGCTGCGAAAAGGAAGACTCCGTTTTCGTCGGACAGCCGGAACCGCTGGGCGCCCAGGTCAACGTGCAGGATGTGCGCTGTTTTGGCGAAGAAAACGGCATGATCGAGATCCTCACTTCGGGTGGTACCCCGCCCTTCCTGTACAGCTCTGACGGAGTTGACTACTTTGGCTCCAATACCATGATCGCATTGCCGGCAGGTGATTACCAGTTGTTCATCAAAGACGGCAACGGCTGCATCTTCCAGGAACAGGTGAGTGTGGCAGAACCACCCTTGATGACGCTGTCCATCACCGCTGATGGTACGGACACTTCCATGCTGCTGGTGCCCTTCGGCAACAGCGTTGAGTTGAGTGCCGTTCCGCAAAATGCACAAGGATCAGTGATGTACACCTGGGATGCCTCCTATTGCGGAACGCTGAGCTGCGACACCCTGAGCGACTGCAACGGCACACTGATGTGCCAAACAGTGACCTCAACCCCGGACGATAGCAACAACTACTGGGTGCTGGCCATTGACGAGAAGGGTTGCGAAGCCGAGGCGCATTTCCAGATACACGTTCAGAAAGAGCGAAAAGTGATGGTGCCCACCGGCTTCACCCCCAACGGCGACGGTGTGAACGACCTGCTCCCCGTCCACGGACAAAGTGGCACCATGGTCAAGCTCTTCCGGGTTTTCGACCGCTGGGGCGAACTCCTGTTCGAAGGTATTGATGTGCCCGTAAACGATATTTCAAAGGGTTGGGACGGCAATTTCAACGGCCACCCAATGCCCCCCGGCGTGTACGTCTGGTACATCGAAGTGGAATACACCGACGGCATGACGGATAACTTCAGAGGCGAAACAACCCTCATCCGGTGATGCCAAATAGATGACATTACCGGATTTGGTTTCCGGCAACTTCGCTGAATGATGTACTTTGGTGACTGAAGAATCGATCCCGACTTTCGTCGGGAGAGGAATTGAGGAATCGAGGAATCGAGGATTTGAAGATTTGAGGATTTGAGGATTTGAGGATTTGAGGATTTGAGGATTTGATCCCGACATTCGTCGGGAGAGGAATTGAGGAAGCTGGAACAAGTCCTGATAATCCTCCATAACCCTTCATCCCCGATGAATATCGGGGTCATAACCCTTCATAATCCTTCATAATCCTCCATGATCATTCACAAACCCCGTATTGACCACAGAGTAATGAGAGTTAAAAACAGAGTCGAGCAGAGTATTCCTGCTAACCGACAACCGACCCCGAGGCAAGCTCGGGAACAACCGACAACCGACAACCGATAACCGATAACCGATAACCGACAACCGACAACCGACAACCGACATCACCTCCACAAACACCAAACACCCGCACATGAAAAACCTGTTTATCGCCTTCTTCGCAACAATGACCCTGGCGGCCTGCCAGCAGGACCTGGACAGCAAGCTGCTCCTCGGCAACTGGCAGGGCGCCGAATGGACCGTCAACGGTGATGCCGGCCAGCGGGATGCCGCTTCGGTGAAATTCACCTTCAACGAAGATGGCACCTACACAGCCAGCTACGGATCACAAACTGAAAAAGGCACCTGGTACATCGCCGGCGACAAACTCTACACCCACGCCGAAGGCCAACAGGAAAAGAAGGTCCGACTGGAAGAACTGAGCGCCACAAAGGTGGTTTTCGATATGAACCGGGCAGGCACGGCGGAAAAGCTGACACTGGTGAAGGAATGAGGAATGAGGAATGAGGAATGAGGAATGAGGAATGAGGAATTGAGGAAGCTGGCGCCAGTCCCGATAAACCTCTATAATCCCTGCCTGCCTGCCCGCCTGCCCGGCGGCAGACGGGGCGGCAGACGGGGCGGCAGACAGGCTCCATAATCCTCTATAATCCTCTATAATCCTTGACTAACCACAGAGTAATGAGAGTTAATAACAGAGTTTAGCAGAGTATTCCTGCTAACCGACAACCGACCCCGATGGCTATCGGGGACAACTGACAACTGACAAACAACCTTCAGAATGATAAAACATTACCTACTTCTATTTTTCTTCGCAATGGGGCTGGTGGGCAACCTGCACGCCCAGGACCCGCAGTTTATCCAGTTTTACAATGCACCGCTGCTGCTAAACCCTGCGATGACGGGTGTACACCCCGGCAAGTGGCGGGTGATTGCCAACTACCGCACCCAGTGGAACAGCATCCTGGACACCAGGCCCTTCCGCAGTCTTGCTACCAGTTTTGACATGCGGCTGCCCATGGGCCGCAACGACTACCTGGCCGTGGGTTTTTCAGCGCTGCGTGACCAGGCCGGACAGTCGGAATACCTTCGGCAAAATGCCAACCTGTCCCTTTCATACCTCAAACAACTGGGCGGAGGTTACCGCAGCTTTGACCAATACCTCATCGGAGGCTTGCAGGCAGGATTCGGGCAGCACAGCCTGGAGTACCAGAACCTGTGGTTCTCCACCCAATTCGACCTTAACACCGAACAGGTCAACCAGGGCCTGCCCAACGGGGAAGCGCTGAATTCCTCCACCGGAGTTTTTGCCGACGTCAGCGCCGGGCTGATGTGGTACGCCGTTTTTGCAGACAACCAAAGCCTGTATGTGGGCGGAGCCCTCCACCACGTCAACCAGCCAGGAATCAGCTTCAATGACTCCGACGGCATCGAAAGCATGAACAGTAAATGGGTACTGCACGCCGGCGGGGAGATTCCCTTTTCGCACCAGTTCAGCATCCTGCCGGCGGCCACGGTCATAGGCCAGGGCAAGAACATGCTGGCCATCTACGGCCTCAACTTCCGCTATAACAACCGGGACTGGAAGGAAATAGCCCTCCGGGCCGGTATCTGGGGCCACCTCGTCAACGACCACGTTAAAAGCCTGGCCACCCCCGCAATCACCTTTACCACCATCCTGGAAATCGAGCGCTGGAACATCGGCGTCAGCTACGACGTGAACGCCAACCAACTGGCCGCCCCCACCAACGGCCGAGGCGCCGTAGAACTCTCGCTCATCTACTACCACCCCGGAACGAGGCGGGAGAAGGTGAATTGCCCGAAATTGTGAGGGGGAGATTTTTGGAAGGTTTTTGGTCCCGAGCTTGTCTCGGGACTGGAAGGTTTTTACAACAGACAGCACTTGAGGTGCTGTCTGTTGTTTGGTTTTTGGAGTCCCGCTGGCGCTGTCCCGGACTTGATCCGGGGCGTCCAGTGCCGCATCCCGTTGGACTGCGTCCGATACAACTAAACCTGTAAGAATCAAAATCTGTGATCAGAAGTTAGACCAAACTTTCAGCTTTTCCTTTTATTTGCCGGGCAGTGTCTGGCCGGGTGTGGAAACAGACACCCGAAAGAGCCTTCCTGACAGCATCGGCAAGGACTTAACTTGTTTAAGAAAAAGCAGTATCAGCCACATTTAATAAAATCATTTCCGGCATGAATTTGATTAAATCACTACCCCTTATTTTCGCCTTATTATCGTTTTTTCAGTCAATCAGCCAAAACAGTGAATACAATTTACTTGTAATCGAATTATGTGAAACATTAAACGCCTCACCAAAAAACTCAATGCCGGAGGGAGGAATGACATCCGTGTTGGAAGCCATTGGGAACAACCCCAACAATAAATTGAAAGAAATATCCAGGCAGATCATTTCCAACATCTCCAACGAGCATCCTGATTGGCAGGAAAATCAAATTATTGCCGAATATATGCTGAAGTTTTCCTTTACAGCCATTGATAGTTGCCCTGCCTATCTTCAATTTATTTTGGAAGCCTATGGCGAATGCCCGCCTGAAAACAACACCCTTAACCTGGTTCTATCCAAAGTAGAGAATCACCTTTCAAGCAATACAACATCAGACTATTCGGCCTTAAATGATGAGGTTGTAAATATTATCAATTCAACAATATTTGAAAATAGAGATTCAATTGAACTTGATTATGAAGATGGAATAGCCAACCCAAACCTTATCACTGACATCAACACATACCTAATGTATAACTCAAAGGAATACATCAAATTGATAACATATATACAGTATCAAAAAATGCTGCAATCAAGAGAGTAAACCAGTTGGCGCTGTCCCGGACTTGATCCGGGGCGTCCAGTGCCTCATCACGTCGGACTGCGTCCGACTGTAAGAGTCCAGCCCCCCTACTCCTCCAGATACACAATCACTTCCACTTTGCGGTTTTTCCAGGCGGGTTCGGATTGTGAGGTGGCGGGGGCTTCGCCACGGCCTTCGATTTGGACTTTTTGCACTTCGACACCGCGGTTTTCGAGGTAGGCGGCCACGTTTTTGGCGCGGGCTTCTGACAGTTGCTGGTTGTAGCGGACGTCTCCGATGTCGTCGGTGTAGCCGATCACTTCCACATTGATGACTTTGTGGTTTTGCAGGGCCTCTTCGATGAATTCATCGAGGCTCTGCTGCATTTGGGGGCTGATGCGGGCTTCGTCGAAATCGAAAAGGAAAGACCGGACGAGGGTTTCCTGGCTGCCGTTGTTTTTCTGCTGCCCGGCGAAGAGCAGGAGGTTGAATTGTGGTTCCAGGGTGATGGTGAGTTCCAACGGCGGGTCGGTGGCGGGGGCTGGCCCCTGGAGGGTGAACTGCCCCTCGTGATAGCCTTTGGCGGTGACGGTACCGCTGATGCTTTCGCCGGCTTTGAGACAGAGGTAAAAGCGGCCTTGCTCATCGGTGGTGGCGGGTGGGAATTGATCAAAGTGAATGGTGGCCTTGCTGTTGAACAGTTGCTTGCCGGTAACGGCATCCAGCACCCGGCCTTTTACGAAGGTGAGGGGCTCAGAGAAAAGCGTTTCCGGCAGTTCGAAAAAGTAGATGTCCATGCCGCCATACCCGCCGGGCCGGTTGGAGGCGAAATACCCCGTTCGACCGTCATTGCTGACGAAGAAGCCCAGTTCCCGGTAGGGTGTGTTCACCGGCGGCCCCAGGTTGACGGGTTGGCTCCAGGTGCCATCGCTTTGGCGGCGGCAGAAGTAGAGGTCCTGGTCGCCGTAACCGGCGTGGCCGGTGGAAGAGAAAAACAAAGTTTGACCATCGGCGGTGATGAACGGGGCTTCTTCGTCGCCAGCGGTGTTGATGATGGGGCCGGGGTTTTCGGGTTTGCCCCATTGTCCTCCGGGCAGGCGGCGGCTGATCCAGATATCGGAACCGCCCTGGCCACCGGCACGGGTGCTGGAAAAGTACAGTTCCCGCCCGTCGCAGGAGAGGCTGGCTTGCGACTCCCAGGCTTCGCTGTTCAGTGCGCCCAGGGCCGGGTGGGCGTTTTTCACTTTGCGGTTTTCGAGGGTGGCTTCCCACAGGTCGCAGGTGCCGGCCACTTCCTCCCGTTGGCAGGCGGTAAATAGCAGGTAGTGGCCGTTGCGGGCCAGGGTGCTCATGCCTTCGTTTCCGGGGGTGTTGAACCCGTCGAAAGCCTGGCGTTCCGACCACCCCTTCTTGTTGCGAAGCGAGTAGAAGACATTTTCGTCAGAAAAGGCATTGAGGCGGGAGGTGAACAGCAGGGTTTGCCCGCCGTCGGTCAGGTATGGGAAGTATTCATCAGCCCCGGTGTTGACGGATTTTCCGAGGTTTTTCACTTCGGCAATGCCACTGAAGCTTTCTTTGTCTCTGGCCAGCCAGCAGGACCACAGGAAGCCGTCGAGGCGGTCGTTGTACCTGCGTTCCAGTTGCTGTTCAGCCACGCCGTTGTAGGTGAACTGTTGTGAAGGCACATTGCGCAGCGAGTCAAAAGCCAGGAAATACGCCAATGCCTGGCCGTAGCGCCCCACCTGGTAACAGGCTTCGCCACACTCGAACCAGAGCACGCGGGAATGGTAGGGATTGGCCCGCAGGGCCGACTCAAAAGCATCGGTTGCTGCGGGGAAATCGCCCAGCAGTTTGCGGGCAGTGCCCAGGGCCCGCCAGGCCGGTGCAAATCGGGGGTATCGCCGGAGCACTTTCCTGAAAGTCTTTTGGGCATCTTTGATTTCACCCTTCAGCAATGCCTCCTCACCCCGGTGGTAGAGTTGGCTGTAAGACGGCGACAATACCCGCTGCTGTGCGTGCAGGTTGCCGCTCCATTGCGCAGCGAGGAAAAGAACAAGCAAAAGAAGGACAGATGTGCGTAAGCGATCGTTCATACGGGCGTGTGGATGTTCAGCGATTCAGGGGGGAGGGTTCCGGAAAACAGAAAGGGAAAAGGTGCAGGGGTGGGGATATGTTCTCACATGCGAAATCCGCACCAAAAAGCCCGACAGTGTCTGACGGCCAAAAAACCTGGTTTTTGAAGGCAGGGCACAGGGTCGGCTCTCATAGGTGTCGGGGGGGCCTTCGGAAAAAATGATTCGTATCTTCGCCCCCGTTTTCCGAAGGTGGAGAGCCGGCCCCGAAAAACCCCTCGCAACCCTGACGCCAACAAACATTCACAATGGATAAAAGCAAGAAATTCATGATCACCTCGGCGCTGCCGTATGCCAACGGAGCGCTGCACCTGGGCCACCTGGCGGGGGCTTACCTGCCGGCGGATATTTATGCGCGCTACCTGCGGGGCCTGGGCTGCGATGTGGTCTTCATTTCCGGCTCTGATGAGCACGGTGCAGCCATCACCCTCCGGGCCAAAAAGGAGGGCATTTCACCGAAGGACATCATTGACAAATACCACGCACTGAACAAAAGCACTTTTGAGCGGCTGGGCATCTCTTTCGACTACTACCACCGCACCAGTGCCCCGCTGCACCACGAAACGGCGCAGGCTTTTTTCAAAGAGCTGTACGAAATGGGCGGCGAGCTGGAAGAACGCACCACCAAACAGTATTACGACGAAGAATACCACCAGTTTCTGGCCGACAGGTACATCACCGGCGAGTGCCCCAAATGTGGCCACCCGGATGCCTATGGCGACCAATGCGAAAAGTGCGGCTCCTCGCTTTCGCCAACGGAGCTGATCAACCCGAAATCAACCCTCAGTGGAAAAACGCCGGTGCTGAAAGAAACCAAACACTGGTATTTCCGCCTGGACAAACACGCCGGCTGGCTGCACAACTGGATCAAAGACGGCGTGCTGGACGGCAAACAACACCACGACCCCGACACCTGGCGCAACCACGTGGTGGGGCAATGCCTCTCCTGGCTCAACGACAAAGACGGCCTGCAACCGAGGGCCATCACCCGTGACCTGGACTGGGGCGTGCCCGTGCCATTGCCGGAGGCGAAGGGCAAAGTGCTGTATGTGTGGTTTGATGCGCCCATTGGCTACATCTCGTCCACCCGGCAGTGGGCCCTCGAAAACGGCAAGGACTGGGAAGCCTACTGGAAAGGCGACGATGTGAACCTCATCCATTTCATCGGCAAGGACAACATCGTTTTCCACTGCATCATCTTTCCGGCCATGCTGAAAGCACACGGAGATTTTGCCCTTCCGGTAAATGTGCCGGCCAACCAGTTCCTCAATTTCGAAGGCCGCAAATTCAGCAAAAGCAGGGGCTGGGGCATCGAACAGCACGAGTACCTGGAGGAGTTTGCCGACTTCCCCAACAAGGAAGACGCCCTGCGCTGGGCCCTGACCCGCACCATGCCCGAAAACAAGGACAGCGATTTCAAATGGGACGAGTTCACCGACTACCACGACAAAGACCTGGCTGACAACCTCGGCAACTTCATCAACCGGGTGGTGGTGCTCACCAACAATTATTTCGACGGAAAGGTGCCCCCTTCGCCTGCCGGCAATGCCGACACCCTGGCTCCGGTGAAGAAACTGGCAACAGAACTGACCGACGAACTGGACCGCTTCAACTTCCGCAACGCCGCCGGACTGCTGATGGAGATTTCTTCCTGGGGCAACACCTACCTGCAGGAATGCGCTCCCTGGGCCGCCCGCAAAGCAGACCCGGATGCCCCCATCATTGCCGAAAGCCTGTACCACAGCCTGCAAATAGTGGCGCTGCTCAGCGGGCTCACGCAGCCTTTCATCCCCTTTTCTTCGGAAAAGATCAGGCGACTGCTGCACCTGCCAACACTGCAAAACGGCGAGCTGAAAACCCTGCTCGAAAATTTTGCCGAAGGAAAAGCCCTGCTGCCCACCGGCCACCAACTGGGCAAACCGGAAATCCTCTTTGCCAAGATCAACGACCGCAAAGACACTTCCCGAAAAGAGATCATTGACCGGCAAAAACAAAAACTGGAAGCCGTGTTGGCTGCCGAAAAAGCCAACCGGCGTCCGGAACTGAAACCGGAAATCCAGTACGACGACTTCGCCAAACTGGACATCCGCACAGGCACCATCCTGACGGCTGAGCCGGTGCCCAAAGCCGATAAGTTGCTCAAGCTGACGGTGGACCTCGGCTTTGAACAACGGACGGTGGTGTCGGGCATCGCCCAACATTTCAAACCGGAAGAACTGCCCGGGAAAAAAGTACTCCTGTTGGCCAACCTGGCCCCCCGCAAACTGCGGGGCGTGGTCAGCCAGGGCATGATCCTCATGGCCGAAGACGGCGAAGGACGCCTGACATTCGTAAGTCCGCCGGAGGAGATGGAAGATGGTTGGCAGGTGAGTTGAGGGGGGGGTCGGTTGTCGGTTATCGGTTGTCGGTTATCGGTTGTCGGTTGTCGGTTGTCCCCGATACCGTATGCCGATAGCTATCGGCTTCGGTATCGGGGTCGGTTGCCGGTTAGCAAGAAAAACTCTGCTAAACTCTGTTTTTAACACTCATTACTCTGTGGGTAATAGAATGTTTTGGATAACAATCAATCGAAGCAGCGATGAGGAAGAAGCTACTGATTTTGGGAGTTTTACTGACTTTGGCCAGTGGCATATACATGTTTCTGCTATGGCAGGAGCAGAAGCTGTGGGGCCATTGGCCGCTGGTGTTTTTCCTGTCGGCCTGGCTAACCTGGGTGCTGTTCAGGTGGGAGCGCTACACCGGCCACCCGAAAGGGCTGCGCTGGTTGGGCCTGAGTACGGCAAGCGGGGTGCTGCTGGCGGCGGCTTTTCCGCCACTGCCACTGACCATGCTGCTGTTTGTGGCCTGGGTGCCGCTGCTGCTGGTGGAGGATGAAGTTGCGCAAGCGAAGGAAACAAGCGCCGAAGGCGGGAAGAAGCCCAGACTGCTGCCCTACGTTTACCACGCCTTTGTGATGTGGAACGTGCTGGCCACCTGGTGGGTAGCCAACACGGCCTTTTTTGCGGGCATCGTGGCCATCTGGCTCAACGCCTTTTTCATGATGGTGCCGTTCTGGCTGTTCAGCATCACCAAAAGGGTGCTGCCCCGCACCACCTGGTTTGCCTTCATCGCCTATTGGATTTCTTTCGAAATGCTGCACCTGCACTGGGAGATCACCTGGCCCTGGCTCAACCTGGGCAATGCCTTTGCCGAATTCCCGCAATGGGTGCAGTGGTACGAGTACACCGGCACTTTTGGTGGCACGCTGTGGGTGTTGCTGGCCAATGTGCTGTTGTTCTTTCTCCTTCGGCAAATACAGACCCGGGGCCTGGCCGGAGGCTGGTGGCGCTGGCCGGCGATCAAAATCGCTGCGCTGATCCTGGTACCCATCGGCGTTTCCCTGGCCATGTATTTCAATTACGAAGAAAAGGGCCGGGAGGTGGAAGTGCTGGTGGTGCAACCCAATTACGAACCGCATTACGAGAAATTCAACATTCCGGAACCGGTGCAGATCGAGAATTTCATGCAACTGACGGAAGGGGCCATCACACCCGACACCCGCTACATCGTTTATCCGGAAACCAGCTTCAACACCGGCAACATCCACGTGCTGGAGCGCAACCGCAACATCGAGCGCTTCAACCGGATGATGGCCCGCCACCCGGAGGCCGTGCTGGTGACGGGGATTGGCGCATACAAGGTGCTGCGTACCGGAGAACCCCACACCCGGGCCACCCGCAAACGCGGCAAAGGCGATAAGCTCATCTATTGGGAAGCCTACAACGCCGCCGTCCAGCTCCGGGACGGGCAAGACAGCATTCCCATCTATTTCAAATCCAAACTGGTGCCCGGTGCCGAGGTACTCCCCTATCCCAAAATTTTCTTCTTCCTGAAACCGCTGGCCGACAAGCTGGGCGGCTCTCTGGAAGGACTGGGCACCCAGCCGGACCGGGAGGTGTTTGAAAGCCCCTACGGAAAAGTGGCGCCGGTTATTTGTTACGAAAGCATTTTCGGCGACTACCTCGCCGGCTACGTACGCAACGGCGCCGAAGCCATCTTCATCATGACCAACGACGGCTGGTGGGACAACACCGCCGGCCACAAACAACACCTGAAATACGCCACCCTCCGTGCCATCGAAACACGCCGGCCGGTGGCCCGCTCCGCAAATACCGGCGTCTCCTGCTTCATCAACCAGCGGGGCGACATCCTGCAACCCACCAAATACGGCGAGAAAGCCGCCATTTCCGGCACCATCAATTTCAACGACGAACTGACCTTTTATGTGAAATGGGGCGACCTGATTGGCAGGATCGGCGTCTTTGCCACGGTACTGTTGCTGCTGAACACCCTGGTAAGAGGCCACCTCCAAAAGAAAAATTACGACGACAAAGGCGTGAAGATTCTGTCAAAGTAAACATGCGCTCAGAACAACTGGATACTGGCTTTTGGGACAAAACCGCCATGCCGTAGCCAGATTGCAAGTGTTGGTCTATTCATTTGCCGGAGCGGTCTGGCAGCACTTACCTTCGGCAAAAATCCAACACCTATGAAAATCAATCTTGCATTCAGACTGCTCTTGCTTTTTGCCCTGTCCACCCTGCTGTTTTCCTGCGCCGGCACAGAACCTCTCCAGGCCTGCCTGGAAGGAAAACAGTACGGCTTCTTCTCCGGCCTGCTCCACGGATTCATCACCCCGGTCAGTTTCATCACCAGCCTTTTCAAAGAGAACGTGGCCATCTACGCCGTCAACAACAGTGGCGCCTGGTACGACGCCGGCTTCCTCATCGGCTCCGGCGGCTGGGGATTCATGGCCGGAAAGGGGTCGAAGAGAAGGAGGAGTAGAGTTTAGGGTGTAGGGTGTAGGGTGTAGGGTGTAGAGTTTAGAGTGTAGGGTTTGGAAGCGCTACTCTGTTCAACTCTGTGTAGCTACTCTGTTCAACTCTGTGGTTTTAAAGAGTAGAGAGTAAAGCTAGTCCTTTCATCCCTCATCCCTCATCCCTCATCCCTCCCCCGATGCCGATAATTATCGGCACGGGGCATCCCTCACCCCTCATCCCTAAAATACCGCTATCCTCGTCCCCAAACTCCCCTTCTCCCTTTCCAAACTGAGGGTATAATTGCCCTTCGGCAAATCCGGCAGGGTCAGGTTTATTTTCTGATTTCCTTCGGTAAACGGGGTCGCAGCTTGTTGATAGACTGTCTTACCGGAGGCATCCGAAATGCGCAGGCCGATCTTTTCTGAAGATGGGTTTTTAAAGCTGACATTCAGTGTGCCACCTGATTTTGCCGGATTGGGCCAGATTTTCAGTTCCCAATCTTCAGCACTGATTTCCGAAGTACTGTTCCAGACCACCTCCAGCAAATCCCGTTGGAACGCTCCCGAGCCGTGGCTGGCGATTCGCAGTTTGCGGTCGGCGGAGATTCTCAGGTCAAAGACCATTACGGCATCGGTGAGGCCTTCGTTGTAATTGATCCAGGTGGCGCCATAGTCCACACTGGCAAAGACGCCGATGTCATTTCCGACGTAAATGTTTGACGGGAACAACGGGTCCACGATGACGGCGTTGGTGGGCACATCCGGTAGGCCTTCGGAGAGGTCCTCCCAGGATTCTCCTGCGTCCACGGTGCGGTACAGGTGGCCGGTTCCGTAACCGGAGAAGACCACGTAGGCAATTTTGTCATCCAGGGGGTGCACTGCCAGGTCCATGGGGAATCGGTCCGGCAGGTCGCCGGTGATGTCGGGCCAGGTGACGCCGCTGTTATCCGTTCTGAATACGTGGCCCCTGTTGCCATTGTAAGGAGCCGTGGCCACGTAAACGACGCCGGCATGCTGGTAAGAGGCTGCCATGCTGAGCACGGGGTTTCCGTCCAGGGCATTGCTGCCGTTGGTAGCCACCCAGTTGTTACCGCCGTTGGCAGTTCGGGCTACCAGGGCCGTGCCGGCGTACATCACATCGCCGTTGGCGGGTGAGATGACATAGGGGGCAATGAACGCAGTGGGTGAGTTGCCCGGAATGACCATGCTGCTGAAGTTATTGCCGCCGTTGGTGGTGCGGCGAACGTTCAGGAATTGCGAAGAGATAAAAAAAATGTTGTCATCTTGCGGATGGATGGCCGTCCAGCCACCGTCACCGCCACCGATTCGGGTCCAGGTGAGGTCGCCGTTCCAGACAATGGTGTTGTTGTCCTGCAAGCCGCCCAGGCAAAACATGGGGTCGTTGGGGGAGGTGGAAAAGCCGTTGTAGAACTGGACGGTTTGCAGCCCGCCATTGCGGCTTGCAAAGGTTTGCCCGTAATCGTCTGAACGGTGGATGCCCCCATCGCTGCAAATGAACAACACACCGGGCTCCGCCGGATGCCAATTGACATCGTGGGCATCAGAGTGGACGTAATTGATGACACCATCGGGCCCCTCAGGCGGCGGATTGGAGAACCCGGTACCACCCACAGAGGTTTGAGTGAGCGTGTTGCCTCCATCATCTGAAGTCCAGACATCAATACCAATAACAACGATCCTGTCGGGGTCTTGCGGGTTTACCGCCACATCATGTGCATACCACCCCTGCCACTTGGAATAATCCGTGGTATTGCGCAATTGCCAGGTCTTTCCGAAATCTGTTGACCGGCACAGCCAACTGGCACCTTCGGCGGAGCTGAATCCATTGCCGAAACTCGCATAAACGATGTCCGGATTGGAAGGAGCCATGCCCAGTTGGCCCTTGCCCCGGTAGGTGGACGGGATGCCGTTGGAGATCACCTTGTGCCAGAATTGCCCGCCGTTGCCGGTCCGGTACAAGCCATAGCCCGGGCTCTGAAAATTGCCGCAGGCGACGAGCACCCTGTCAGCATCCGTGGGATAAACCACCAGGTCGGTGGCCATGGGCACGTCCAGCACCCAGTCCCAGGTGTCGCCGGCATCGGTGCTTTTGAACACGCCGTTGGTGGTGGCGGCATAAACCACTTGCGGATCGGACGGTGCCACCACGATGTCCCAGACCCCCTCTTCCTGGTTCATGCTGAAATCCAGGCTTTTCGTCCAGGTTTGTCCGCCGTCTTTGGAGCGCAGGATGCCAATACCGACGCTGCCTCGCGTTCTCCGGTAAGCGGCTCCGGTGCCGGCAGCCAGGTGGTTGTACACCTCGCCGGTTCCGATGAAGAGGGTCATGCTGTCGTTGGGCGGAAAGGCGATGCAACTGACGCCCAGCACCGGGAACCCCGTTTCCACGCGCTGCCAGGCCAGGGCGCCCTCGCCGGCGGTGTAGCTGCGCCAGAGCCCGCCGCTGGCAGAGCCGGCATAGAGCGTCTGAGGGTTCAATGGGTTGAAAGTGGTTGAGAGCATGCGGCCGCCCCTGTTGTGCGGGCCCATGCTTTCCCAGGGGTCGGTACTCCTGACTCCCGGCGCTGATACAGGCATCCGGCGTGCCTGTTGCCAGGCAGCAAATTGAGCCTGTTCCGGAATTTTACCCGAAGGATAGGTTTGAAGGTCAGCCAGAAATTGCAAGGCCTCCAGCGCTCCGTTGCGAGGTTCAGGGCTTTGCTCAGTTTTCAGAAACAACAGCAGGGTCACACAGGAAATGACAGCAAAAGCCGAGATGTACAGCTTCTTCATACAGCAAGATTTAGTGCAAAAAGGAAAAATTCAGTTCACCGCCGAAAGTAGTAAAAAAGCCTCCCTGCGGTGGTTTAAGTATTGTCGTCGCAATGGCAGGAGTGCAACAATTTGTAATTGTTGTGTCATTCCGACCCAAATCCACCGGAACACCAACACCCGGCTCAACCAATCCCACAGATTCACCTATTTTTGGGCGGTTTGGAAAAAGCTCGTAGCTCGTAGCTCGTAGCTCGTAGCTCGTAGCTCCCCGAGGGATCGGGGCAGGCTGTAGCTCCCCGAGGAATCGGGGCAGGCTGTGGCTCCCCGAGGGATCGGGGCAGGCTATGGCTCGTAGCTGGAACCGACAACCGATAACCGACTTCAACCTTCATAACCCCTCATAACCCCTCATAATCCTTCATCCCCGATGAATATCGGGGCATAACCCTTCATCCCCGATGAATATCGGGGCATAACCCAAACCACCCTCACAACACAAAACGAAACCCATGTTGACCCTTATCGTTGCTGTATTTATCATTGGCTATCTGGCCATCGTTTTTGAACACCCCCTGAAGCTGGACAAGACGGTGCCGGCGCTGCTGGCCGGTTCCTTGTGTTGGGCGCTGCTCGCCATCGGAAACATGGAGGTGGTGGACACCCACCACCAACTGAGTTCCATACAGGATGTGCTGTTGCACCACATTGGCAAAATTGCCGAGATCCTGTTTTTCCTCATCGGTGCCATGGTTATTGTGGAGTTGATTGACCTGCACCGGGGCTTTGCGGTGATCACCAACCGGATAAAAACCACCAACAAGGTAAAGATGCTCTGGCTGGTGGTGGTGCTTTCCTTCTTCTTATCGGCTGTGCTGGACAACCTGACCTGTACCATTGTCATGGTGTCTTTGCTGCGCAAACTGGTACCCCACCGCACGGAGCGATTGTGGTATGCCTCTTTTGTGGTCATTGCAGCCAATGCCGGCGGAGCCT
>JALWSS010000099.1 GCA_026993525.1 Saprospiraceae bacterium | reverse complement strand
GTTTTTGTTCCGCGGCAAGCTCGGGGTTGAGGTTTTTGAGGTTTTTGTCCCGAGGCAAGCTCGGGATTGAGGTTTTTGAGGTTTTTGTTCCGCGGCAAGCTCGGGGTTGAGGTTTTTGAGGTTTTTGTTCCGCGGCAAGCTCGGGGTTGAGGTTTTTGAGGTTTTTGTCCCGAGGCAAGCTCGGGGTTGAGGTTTTTGAGGTTTTTATCCCGAGGCAAGCTCGGGATTGAGGTTTTTTTAGGGAAGTTGCCGGAATTATGGGAACCAGTGGAATCCACTAATACCACCCACTGCCAACCGAGAACCGCCAACTGCCAACTGAGTACTGAGTACTGAGTACTGCCTACTGCCTACTGAACAACCAGGCGTTGCACCTTGATGCCATTTTGGGCAGTGAGTTTTACCAGGTACTGACCTTTTGGGAATTGATCCAGGTTCAGGTTGAAATGGTGGACACCGGAAGCGAGGGAGCCGCTGTAAACCTTGTCAACGACAACTCCCCGAAGGTTCAGGATATCAATGCTTGCATCCGGGAGATTGGTGTCCAGGTTCAATTTCAGTGAGGCGTTGCCAGAAGTGAGATTGGGGGTCAGTTTGAAGCTGCTCAGTCCCTGGATTTCCCGGGCGCTGGTCGGATCACCGAAGGTGTCGGTTGACCAGACATTGACCAGCTTGTACTTGCTGCCTTCTTTTTTCCAGATAATTCCGACGATGTGGTAATCGTAGCCGGCCGGATCACCGATGGGCAGGCTGTAGGTTTTCACAAACTCCTCGTCGGCGGCCACGTTGCCGTTGGCCAGCATTTCACCGAAGGAGGCACTGGTAAATGCAGCCCTGAGCACATAGCGGTGGTCTGCGTCGTTGCCCTGCCCCGACTGGTAGGACATTACGTGGTCTTCAACCAGGTAAACGCCGAAGTAGAATTCTCCGTCGGCCGGTTGAAAGAAACGGATATTGGCATTCACCTCGATGGCGCCGTTTTGATAGACAGGCGTGAAGGCGCAATTGGCCAATGGTGAGGCCGCGTAAGCTGAATCAGCAAGGGCCTTGAACAAGGGCCTGTGGGTGTCCAGTGTGAAGGGCGATACCGGGTATTTGTCCTGATCGAAAAAGAACTCCGGCTGGTAGTTGCCGCCGAAATTGTTGGTTATGTCAACGGCTACTCCGGTTTCCAGGGCTCCGCTGTAATGCGCGGCCATGAACACGCAGGATTGCTCATTGTCCTGGATGAGGTCGTGGAAAAAGGTCCATCCCCAGGAGCCGCAATTGGGGCACCAGGTGGCGGTTCTTTTGGTGATGAGGCTGCGTTGAACCTGTTCGATTTGCTGTGCGATAAGACCGTGCGCAACGAAAAGGCAAGCCAACATCAGGCTGAATGTACTGCGTTTCATGAATCAGGATTTTCTTTTGTGGAAATGGTTTGAAGGTTGGTGTCGTTCGGCAAAACTACCGCGAATCCAGCTTATCTTCCAACAGGATTTGGTGCTTTCATCAATTTTGTACCGTTCATCCGTCCTCCGGCCGACGATCCAGCAGATCTCTCCCTGGCTCTCCAAAATCCATACCTGCTCTTTGTCGAAGCGGGAGAGCTTCTGGTCACTGAAAAAGTCTTGCACTTTCTTTGATTTCCCGCCCATGCCAAATGGCTGAAACCTGTCGCCCTCCTTCCACCTTCGCAAAATGAGCGGGAATTTCAATTTGTCTGCATCGAACCAGGCCTGGTTCGGATCAGTTCCGAATTCTTGCGGAACGAGGTGGAATTTTTCAAAAATGAAACTGCCGCCGGGTACATCCAGGTGCTTTGTGCCTTCCCGAATTTCGAAGGCTTGCCGGTAGCCATTCCTGTCATTTGGAAGGAGGATGAGATGCTCCCTGTCGTTCAGCACCCGGTGGGTCGGACTGTAAAAAATGCCGCCCGGAGTTGCATCGAATCTGCTGAGTAGCTGCCGGGTCTGGTGGTTGTTGAATCCATAGGGTGCCAGCAACTCGTAAAGAATGGTTTTGTTGGCATTGCCGAAGGTGAACGAAGATTTTTTGATGCATAGCTTGCCGTCCACGATTTCAAATGCCTCATCCCTGAACCGGGAAACAAACAGGTCAATGATCTCCTGCGCTTCGGTAAAACGCCGGATAGAGCGCAGGGCCGTTTTCTTGAAGGAAGGGTTGATTTTTTCCATTTCCGGAACGACGTGGAGCCTGATCTTATTCCGGTCGTATTTGTCGGCTGCGTTCGACACATCTTCCCGCCAGTGGATGCCCCGGCTTTTTGCCCAATACTCCAGGGCTTCCCGGCCGGTAAACATCAGGGGCCGGATAATTTTGTTTTGCTTCGGCAAAATGCCGTGCAGGCCCCTGACCCCGCAGCCTTTGATCAGGTTGAAGAGCATGGTCTCCACAGCGTCGTCCTGGTGGTGGGCGGTGGCAATCCATTGATAGTCTTTGCTTTCAGCAACCTCACGCAGCCATCGGTAACGCAACTCCCGGGCGGCCTCCTGAATGGATATTTTATTTCCTTCGGCAAAATGAACGGTGTCAAAACGGGTGGCAAAAATAGGCGCATCGAGGTTCTTGGCCAATGCTCTGACAAACGCTTCGTCAGCATCTGAATCTTTCCCGCGCAGTTGGAAATTGCAATGGGCAATTCCAAAATTCAACCCTGCTTCGTGAAACAGGTGGGACATAACCGTGGAGTCGAGCCCGCCGCTGACTGCCAGCAGAACGGAGTCGTTTTTTTCGACTTGCAGTTTGTTGAAGAGGAATTCGGTTAAGTCAGTTACCATAGTACGGAAGCGCTGTGAGAGGCATTTCATTGCCGCAAGGCCAAGATAGAAAAAGCTTTCGGTTGGCCGAGCTGCCGGGCATTGATTTCAAAGCGGTAATTATCCTTGCGGTTGTCTTTTGCACTGGGGATATTCCTAATTTCGCCGCTCCCTGGGAAACATTACAACATTTCACCATGATCAAAGGCTGCATATTCGACCTCGACGGGGTCATCGTGGATACGGCCAGGTACCATTTTCAGGCCTGGCGCCGGCTGGCCAATGAGCTGGGTTTCGATTTTACAGAAGCGGAAAATGAAAAACTGAAGGGCGTCAGCCGGGTGGAATCCCTGAAGCTGATCCTCAACTGGGGCGGGGTGGAAAAAAGCCCGGAAGAGCAAGCCGAACTTGCCGCCCGGAAAAACGACTGGTACGTTGAACTCATTTCCAACATGACACCCGATGAAATTTTGCCGGGCGTGAAGGAATTTCTCGAAGAACTGAAAAGCCGGAACGTCAAAATAGCGCTCGGATCAGCCAGTAAAAACGCTCCTGCCATCCTGGACCGGGTAGGGCTGACGGATTATTTCGATGCCATCATTGACGGAACGAAAACCACCCGCAGCAAACCCGATCCACAGGTGTTTCTGCTGGGAGCCGAAGCACTCGGCCTGCACCCGGCTGAAACGGTTGTTTTCGAAGATGCGGAAAAGGGGATTGAAGCTGCCCTGAACGGCGGGTTTCTGGCCGTGGGGGTTGGTGATCCGGCCACCCTCGGCAGTGCGCACCTGGTCATCCCCGGTTTTCAAAATTTCACCTTCGACAAATTGACGGAAGCCCTTCCTGTAAAACCCTGAGGCCAAACCCATTAAACAGATTCAGACAGTATGAAGAAATACCTCCTGCACGACGAGTGGAAGATCATCGAGGAAGGATTCAACCCGGAATACAACGAGATCAGCGAAAGCTGCTTCAGCATTGGCAACGGCCGTTTCGGCCAGCGGGCCAATTTTGAGGAACAATACAGTGGCAAAAGCCTGCAAGGCTCCTATGTGGCCGGTGTTTATTACCCCGACAAGACCCGTGTGGGCTGGTGGAAAATCGGCTATCCCGAATACTTCGCCAAAGTGCTGAACGCGCCCAACTGGATCGGCATTGATGTGCAGGTGGACGGCGAAGTGCTGGACCTGGCAACTGCCAAAGTGCTTTCATTTCGAAGGGAACTGGACATGAAACGAGGCGTGTTGTATCGCCACTTCATCGTGCGGATGCTGAGCGGCAAAGAACTGGAAGTGACCGGCACCCGCTTTTGCAGCATGGCCAACAACGAGGTAGGAGCCATCCAATACGAAGTCAAACCTTTGAATTTCAGTGGTCTGATACAATTTACCCCTTACATTGATGCCGATGTGGTGAACCAGGATGCCAATTGGGATGAAAAGTTCTGGATCGGGATTGCAAAAGCGGCCAAACGCCGCTCTGCCTACATCACCGCCGAAACCAAAAAAACCGCCTTCCAGGTTTGCACCGGCATGAAATTCAGCCTCAGTAAGAACGGCGAAAAGGTAAAGCAGGAGGCGGTTCAAGGCATCGAAGAAAAATACATCGGGCTGAGCGTTGCGGTCAATTGCGAAAAAGGGGATCACCTGGTGCTGCACAAGTACGCAGGCATCATTTCATCTAGGTATTACGACAAGGAACAGTTGATGGACCGCTGTGTGGAAGTGGTGAACGAAGCTTGTAACACGGGCTTCAAAAAACTGCTGAAAGCGCACGAACAGGTTTGGACTGACAAGTGGAAAGAGGCCGATATTGTGATCGAGGGTGATGTCGCTGCGCAACAGGGCATCCGCTTCAACATATTTCAGCTCTACCAAACCTACACCGGCGATGACCCCCGCCTGAACATCGGCCCGAAGGGGTTTACGGGAGAGAAATACGGTGGCAGCACCTACTGGGACACGGAGGCCTATTGCCTGCCGTTCTACCTGGGTACGGCCGGGCAAAACGTTGCCCGAAACCTGCTGGTGTACCGGTACCGCCATTTACCGAAGGCAATTGAAAACGCTGAAAAACTGGGCTTTACCGGTGGGGCAGCCCTTTATCCGATGGTGACCATGAACGGGGAGGAATGCCACAACGAATGGGAGATCACCTTCGAGGAAATACACCGGAACGGGGCCATCGCCTACGCCATTTTCGACTATATCCGCTATACCGGCGATTGGGATTATCTTCAGGAGTACGGTCTGGAAGTGCTCGTGGGTATTGCGCGGTTCTGGGCACAGCGGGTACACTGGTCGGAGCCGAAGCAACAGTTCGTCATGCACGGCGTCACCGGCCCCAACGAATACGAAAACAACGTCAACAACAACTGGTACACCAACTACATTGCCACCTGGTGCCTGAAATATGCGCTGGAGGCCATGGACTTTGTGCAATCTTCAAAACCGGAGCGATTCGGAGAACTCCTCGGCAAGCTGAATTTTGACGAAGAAGAAAGTAAAAAGTGGAAGCACATCATTGATAACATGTATTACCCCGAAGATCAGGAGCGGGGCATTTTCTTGCAACAGGAGGGCTTCCCCGACAAGGAGATCAGGACGGTGGACACCCTGCGACCGGAAGACAGACCACTGAATCAGAACTGGTCCTGGGACCGCATCCTGCGTTCCTGTTTCATCAAGCAGGCCGATGTACTGCAGGGCCTTTATTTCTTTGAGGAACAGTTTGATGAGGCCACACACCGTCGCAACTTCGAATTCTATGAGCCATTGACGGTGCACGAAAGCTCGCTATCTGCCTGTGTGCACGCCATTCTGGCCTCCCGCCTCGGCATGCACGACAAGGCCTACGAAATGTACCTGCGCACCGCTCGCCTCGACCTCGACGACTACAACAACGACACCGAAGACGGCCTGCACATCACCAGCATGGCCGGCACCTGGATGGCCCTGGTAGAGGGCTTTGGGGGCCTGCGGGCAGCGGCTGATATGCTCGCCTTTGACCCACACCTGCCTGACAAATGGAAAAGCTACGGTTTTCACCTTCGCTGGCGCAACCACTTTCTGCACATCCTTGTTGGCAGGGATGGGGCTGTTCTGAAAAACAATTCCGGGCAACCCCTTCGGGTAAAACTCAGAGGCAACCCGGTCGAAGTACCGGCAAACGGCGAGGTTGGGTTTTGAGGGTTTCGGGGCTCTGGGCGTTCCGGATCGTGTTTGGCAGTGCCATCGGTATCCGGAGCCTGTCAGAAGTGATCTGGTTACCCCCACTCCCTACTCCCTACTCCCTACTCCAATGAGAAAGCAAAAAATCAGAGGCAAAGACTTGCGCGGGCTTCCGTTTCCGGATGCCCGGAGTCTTTCCATTGCCGTGAACACAGCAAGGCAGTATTTCAAAAGAGGGGTGAAATCTGAAGTGCTTCAGCTCTTTGCAGATGTGCTGGAAAATCCTGGTAATTACAAAAACGATGAGCGCTTTCAGAAACTGTTGCAGGCGCTCGAAACACCACCGTCGCAGGTAGAGACTGGCAGCTCTTTTCAATCTCTCGGGGCGGTTCCAAAGCCCTACCGGGCATACGGCCTGGAGAGCATAGAGCAGGGAGCCATAGATCAGATGGAAACGGCCATGCGACTCCCCATCACGGTTGACGGTGCGTTGATGCCCGATGCCCACCAGGGCTATGGACTTCCGATCGGTGGAGTGCTGGCCACCGAAAATGCCGTGATTCCCTACGGTGTGGGTGTTGACATCGGTTGCAGGATGTGTCTGAGTGTTTTCGATCTGGGCCCTCAGTTTTTGACGAAGAACAAAGACAAACTTGGAAAAACCCTCTTCGAAAATACCGCTTTCGGGTGGCAGGAGGTGGACCGGCCCATGGACGATCCCATCTTTGAGCGGCGTGAGTTTTCTGAAATTCCAATCCTCAAAGACTTGAAACACAAGGCTTCCCGGCAAATAGGTTCCTCCGGTTCAGGCAATCACTTCGTCGAATTCGGCATTGTCGAAATTCTGGAAGAAGACAACCCCTGGGGAGTAGCACCCGGCCGGTACCTGGGGCTGCTTTCGCATTCCGGTTCCCGCAACCTGGGGGCGAACGTTGCCCGCCATTACACCCGCCTGGCCCGCACCTTGTGCAAGTTGCCAAAAGGCGCCTCTCAACTGGCCTGGCTCGACCTCAACACCCAGGAAGGACAGGAATACTGGAAGGCCATGACCCTGGCCGGCGACTATGCCTCGGCCTGCCACCACCACATTCACAAACGCATTGCAAGGGCACTGGCCGAGCAGCCCATGATGAGGGTGGAAAACCATCATAACTTCGCATGGAAGGAGAATTTGCCCGATGGAAAAGAAGTCATCGTACACAGGAAGGGAGCCACGCCGGCGAAAAAAGGTGATCTGGGCATCATTCCAGGGTCCATGATCCATCCAGGATTCATCGTCAGGGGAAAAGGGCGGGTTGAAAGTCTGCAATCGGCATCGCACGGCGCCGGCCGGCAGATGTCCCGGCGCCAGGCGGCCGGCAGCATCACCCGCCACGCATTGGAGAAAGTGCTGGCCGAACACGGCGTCCAATTGATGGGCGGAGGACTGGATGAAGCCCCCATTGCCTACAAAGACATCCACCAGGTAATGGATTATCAAAAAGACCTTGTGGAGGTGTTGGGTTTGTTTCACCCGAAGATCGTCAGAATGGACAAATGAATGACACTCCTGCCTTTCCCCTCTCAACCACCCGGGATTAGGGAACCAACCCCACACCCGTATAGCTGTGGGGTGTCAGCGCATTGAGTTCCTTTTTTACCTCTTCGGACACATCGAGGTTCTCGATGAATTGCCGGATGCGCAGGCTGGTAATGTTTTCAGCGCCTCGGGTCAGTTCTTTCAAGGCTTCGTAAGGCTGCGGGTAGCCTTCCCTTCGGAGAATGTTTTGAATACCTTCGGCAACCACCATCCAGTTTTGTTCCAGGTCCTTCTGGAGTTTCGATTCGTTCAGCAGTAGTTTGTCCATTCCTTTCAGAATGCTCTTGAAGGCAATGACGGTGTGAGCCATTGGCACTCCGATGTTTCGGAGTACGGTACTGTCGGTCAGGTCTCGTTGCAGCCTTGAAATGGGGAGTTTCCCGGCGAGGTGTCCGTAAAAGGCATTGGCAATTCCGAGGTTGCCCTCCGCATTTTCAAAATCAATGGGATTCACCTTGTGGGGCATGGCCGACGAGCCCACTTCACCTTTTACCACCCGCTGTTTGAAATAGTCCATGCTGATGTAGGTCCAGATATCCCGGCAGAAGTCAATGAAGATGGTATTGATTCGGCTGAAGGCGTGGAAAATGGCCGCAAGGTTGTCGTAGTGTTCAATTTGTGTAGTGAGTTGTGAGCGTACGAGTCCGAGTTCAGCCAGGAGTTCATCGGCAAACTTCCGCCAGTTGAGGTCGGGATAGCTGACCAGGTGGGCGTTGAAGTTGCCGGTGGCTCCGCCGAATTTTCCTTTGTGTTCAATTGTGTTCAGTTGTTTGCGTTGCTCTGCCAGTCTTTCTTCGAAAACGGCGAACTCTTTCCCAAGCCGGGTCGGCGAAGCCGGCTGGCCGTGTGTGCGAGCAAGCATGGGGATGTTCTTCCAATCCACTGATTTTTTATGAATGGCCGCGAGTACCCGATCCAGCAAGGGGTTGAACACTTTTTCGATGGCGTCCTTCAGCATCAGAGGCGTAGCCGTGTTGTTGATGTCCTGAGAGGTCAACCCAAAGTGTATAAACTCTTTAAATTCAGCCAGTTGCAGGTTGTCGAATACCTCTTTCAGAAAGTATTCAACGGCCTTCACATCGTGGTTGGTGGTGCGCTCTATGGTCTTGATCCGCTCTGCATCACGCAGGCTGAATTTTTCCACGATTTCATCGAGGGCAGTCAATTTTTCCTTCGGGAAACCACTTAGCTGAGGCAGGGGAATGGAAACCAGTTTTTTAAAATAGGCTACTTCTACCAGCAGCCTGTATCTGATCAGGGCGTATTCTGAAAAGTACTCCGAAAGTTCTGAGGTTTTTGCGGCGTAGCGGCCGTCAACCGGCGAAATGGCGTTGAGCATGATGCTTAAGGGCTTGAGTTAATTAGCAGGTGCGCAAAGCTAAATGATTTGGAAACGGGAAAATACCCTGAATTGGTTAACCGGCAGCAGCCATCTGTGCGTTTGATCGTGGAAAAGCCACATTAATAAGTATGGTTGACAGACCAGGGATTTTCTTTCATCCGTTTTGCTGCTCATGCCTTTGGCATAATCATAGCGTAAGAAAAATTGTAATGTGAAACACCCACCTGACGAGATAAAAGTGCAGGGCAGGAGAACAAGATTTTCCGGAGGCGCAACCGAAGATACAAATTATGATTTTTTTTCTTTGAATCGGTGCTCTGAACGGAATTTTTGTACTTTTGGCCCGGCTTTAAAATCATGTCCCATGAACGGATTACGCACTGTTTTAACCTTCCTCCTTATTGGGTTGACAATCAACCTTTTCGCTCAACAACTTTCGCTGTTTACACAATACCGTGAGAATCTGACCATTCTCAATCCGGCAGCCGTTGGGAGCAATTACCTGACCAATGAAGAAAATTTAACATTCGGTGCCACGCACCGGGTGCAATGGCAGGGCATTGACGGCTCACCGACCACCTCCACTCTGCGGGGTGATTACCTTTTTGAAAGCGGAAGCTCGGTCAGCCTGCTCACTGGCGGCTACCTGATCAACGACCAAACCGGCCCGACGGGCTTCACCGGCCTTTACGGAAGGGTAGGGGGCCTGCTCAGCGATGATCCGGTTTACGGCGGAATCTCATTGGGTTTGACCTTCGGAATGGTGCAATACCGGGTCAATGCTTCAGAAATCCGTTTGCGGGATGAAGGGGACATAATTGGTGCTGATGACCAAACCACCATTTACCCCGATGTGGGAGTTGGCGTTTTTGCCTACACCCTCCTCGATGGCGGTTTTTTCGACGACGATTACCTCTATGGGGGTATTTCCATCCCACAGGTTTTTGGCCTCGACCTGACTTTTACCGGCCAGAATGGCGAGTTCTTCACCCAACGAGTTCAACACATGTACGCCGTGGTGGGGCTTTACAAGTTTCTCAGAGACGAAAGCTTCCTGGAACCATCGCTCTGGGTGAAATACGCCCCCAATGCTCCGGTAAATCTCGACTTCAACCTGCGCTATCAGATGGCTGAGAACTTTTGGATTGGTCTGGGTGGTGCCACCTCCCAAACCATGCACCTCGAAGCCGGTTTTATCCTCGGCAACAATCTCGGCCTTGACAACAGCCTCCGCATTGGCTATGGCTACGATTATTCATTCACAGAATTTGGCCCCTACACCGGCGGGGCACATGAATTGAACGTTTCATTTTCTTTGGAAAAGTGACCAACTACCCCTTTGCCCTTCACCACTATGCCGGTTGAACGCCGTTGCTGCAACCCTTCCGTTGGCCCTGCGTACCGCATAGCATGAAAACGTCCCAAAATCAGTTACACAACACACGAAATGAAAAGAACGACCCTCCTTTTTTTGTTTGTCCTGGTCTTAGGTGCCTTTAGAGTTGCTGCCCAGCCGACCTTCTCTTTCAGCCCCCAACAGGTGGTGGCAGATGAAGGTGAACTGGTCTGCCTGGATCTCAGGGTAGAGGACTTCACTGACATACTTGGCATTCGCTTTTCCATCAACTTTGACCCGGGAGTGGTCATGTACCAGAGTATCCAGAACCTGCACCCCAACGTTACCGGGCTCGATCTGGCGGATTTTGACACCAACCAGTCGGGAATGGGGGTCATCACTTTTGACTGGTCCAACGGCCAACCCTGCCTCGGGGCCATCTCAGGGGTTACACTGCCTGACGACGAAATACTGTTTACCATCTGTTTCCTGGCTACGGGAGAATATGGCAACCACACCTGGGTTGATATAACCGATGACCCACTGGAGGGCTATGTCACCCGGCTGAATGCCAATTGCAACGACATCGGAGAATTCATACAGCCCGGCTACATTTCCATCGGCACGCCACCCCTTCAGGTCAATATCAGTTCCGGCGACGGTTTCAACGGCGACGTGGTCTGTCTCGATTTCAATGTGGAGAATTTTGACTCCATTCTTTCCTTTCAGAATTCGATCAGGTGGGATTCTTCGGTGCTGGCCTTTCAGGGCGTGGAGCCCATGAACCTGCCCAGTTTTTCCCAGGCCAACTTCGGTTTTGAGTTTGTGAGCAGTGGCATTCTCACGGTTTCCTGGAATACCCTGGCTCCCGTTGGAGAAACCATTTCTGACGGAACTCAAATCATGCAGGTCTGCTTTGACATCATCGGGGATTGCGGCCAGGCCACACAGGTGTACATGTCCGATGATCCTGCGCCCATCGAGGTGGTGAATTACACCGCCGGTGAGGTAGGAGGTAATGATATCGGACTGCTCCAGCAGGAAGGGTCCGTTACGGTAAATTGCTTTGACCCCAACGGCATCAACGTTGACATCGAAGACAAAGAAGTGTGCCCTGGCGAAACTTTCACCATTGATGTGACAGTCTCCAATTTCGACGACATCGGAAAGCTGCAATTCAACCTCAAATACAACGAAAACGTAATTGCACTCATCAATCCCAAAGTCAGCTTTCCGCAAACGGGAGGATGTTTTGGCTTCAACAACGGTTCCGTCAACGTTGCAACGCCCGGCCTTGTAAAAGTGAACTGGAATTCAAGTGGTCTGGGCTGCACCTTGCCTGATAATTTTATTTTGTTCCGGCTTCATTTCCAGGCCGTTGGCCCCGTGAACTCCAACAGCACCATTTCAGTCGTTAATCCCATTCTGGTGGACAAGTGGGGTGGCCTCGTAGAAGACATCGGCATCAACAATAACAACGGCCTCGTCACCATCTGCAACATCAACAGCCCGACACTGGTCGTGGGTTCCATCAATGCGGATCCGGGCGATACAATTTGCCTCCCTGTTACGGTGAAGGATTTCGAAGAGATCACCCGCATGGAATATACCCTCAGTTGGGAGTACAACATTATTCAGTTTCTCGAAGTCAAAAACCTGAACATGGCGGGCCTCACACAGGCCAATTTCAATACGGCACAGGCCGGGTCATTGGGTATCATTGGCTTCGAGTGGCTCGACAACAACGGACTTGACATTCCTGATGAGACCGTCATATTCGAGCTTTGTTTCAGGGTTCTGGGCGATCCGGGTGAGTGTGCATCCGTAATATTTGCCGATCAGCCGTTTCCCATTCAGGTGGAGACCATCACCTCCAACAATACCGATGTGGGCCTGAACGGTCAGCCCGGAACAGTCTGTATCGAGAACCCGCTCAGCTTTGAGTTGACCCTGCCCGATGTCATTACCGGACCGGGCAACAACGTATGCCTCGATGTGGATGTCAACAGCTTCATCCAATTGACCCAGATGGAATTCACCCTGGCCTGGGATCCTTCCATTCTTCAATTTGACACGGTGCTTTCTACTGCCAACCTGCCAGGCTTTGGCCCCGGCAGTTATGACGACAGTCCTGGGCAGGTAAATGGGGGGCAATTGCCCGTCAACTGGATGGCACCCAACCAGATACTGGGTGCCTCGCTACCGGATGGAGAAACCGCTTTCCAGGTTTGTTTCAATGTAGCAGGCAACCCCGGAGACTGCTCCTCATTTTTTGTGGTGCCTTCGCCTACGGCAACCATCAATGTGACTTCGGCCACCACTGCTGATGCCAACCTCGGCCTCACGGCCAACGTCGGTTCGGTGTGTATCAGCGCCGTGCTGACACTGGTAGATGCGGTAGTGACCGATGTTGATTGTCCCGACCAGGCAACCGGTGCCATAGATATTACTGTGTCTGGTGGCAGCGGCAATTACACCTACAACTGGACAGGCAATGGGGTGAATCCGGTTTCCGAAGATCAGACCGGGCTGCTTCCCGGCACCTACAATGTTACCGTTACCGATGTTTCTAATCCCGGCTTGTTCCTGAACCTTGAATACGAGGTGGGCTTTTCCGCCAATGCCACCATTGCCAATGCGGGCGCCGACACCACCTTCGCCTGCGGCAACTTCTTCCTTACCTTGAATGGGGGCGGATCATCCACTGGCCCGGACATTTCCTATTTGTGGGAACCATCTGTTGGTGGGGGACTCGTTTTGCCGGGTCAGCAGACCAGCCAGTTCCCCCAGGTGATCGGCGGCCAGTGCTACCAGCTCACCGTCACCAACCAGTCCACAGGCTGTGTGGCGGTGGACGAAGTGTGCATTGCAGCACCGCAAAAGCCAGTGGCCGTAGCAGAACCAGCCCCGGTACCACAACTTGATTGCACCAGGGATACCGTTGAACTGGACGGAACCTTCTCCAGCTTTGGCTTTGAATACATCTGGACCACCACCGACGGGCAATTCGTTCCCGGAACGGAAACCCTGCTGACGCCGAAGGTGACTGAAGAAGGCTGGTACTACCTCACCCTGAGCAACCCTGAAACCGGTTGTTCTGACACCGACAGCGTTTTTGTAGCCAGCGACAAGGTGCTCCCAATGGCTGACGGTGGAGCCGATTCTGAATTGGGATGCAACGACAATTCTGTGGTTCTTTCCGGAGACTCTGTAAGCATAGGAACTGAATTCACCTACGAATGGTCAGTCATTGCCGGAGGCGAAATATGCGGAGATGCCAACCTGGATTCAGTGCAGGTTTGTTCACCGGGCATGTACCAGTTGCTGGTTACGGATACCACCAACGGTTGCACCGCAATGGATACCGTAATGGTTGAAGGTGACACGCTGAAACCCGTCATAGATGCCGGCCTGGATACTGCACTTACCTGCCTGGTCACCACCATTCAATTGCAAGGTGTCATCACAGCCGGCAGCGGTGATTACACCATCAACTGGCAGGACGGCGGTGGAAACATCGTCAGTGGCCAGGGCACCCTGGGGCCGGTTGTGGATGCACCGGCTACATACACCCTGGAGGTCACCGATAACAGCAACGGTTGCATGGCATTCTCGGAAGTGAGCGTAACTGCCGACACGGATGTTCCGGATGCTTCGGCCACTGCAGATGGAGCCATCAGTTGTGCCGATCCGGACGTCGTATTGACTTATACCGGTTCCGCAACGGGCAGCAACATCGTACACAACTGGTACGATGGATCAGCGACCTTGATAGCCAGCGACACAACCACCACCGTCACAATCCCCGGCACTTACAAACTTGTTGTTGAAAACCTGCAAAACGGCTGCAAAGATTCGGTGGAGGTGCTTGTTGATGACCTGACAATTCCACCCGCGATAGATGCCGGCGACACTTCCAGCATTACCTGTATCATAGATCAACCGACCCTTGTTGGCTCAGTGGACGCCAACAACCCGAACCTGGTCATACAGTGGTCGGGCCCTGTTGGCAATTGCATTCAAAATGGCAACTCACCAACGCCGACTGTCGGCTGCACCGGAATGTACATCATGACGGTGCTTGATACCCTGACCGGCTGTGTGGCAAAAGATACCACTTTCGTCACCGATGACATGACGCCCCCAGACGCCGAAGCCGGCGCTCCGGATACACTTACCTGCGCCATTACTGAAATCACCTTGCAGGGCAGTTCCACTACGGGAAATGTAACCGTCAGCTGGGAATCTGTACCGGTTGGTTTGCCCATCTTGAATCCGGACACTTTCAACCCCACAGTAACCGACCCCGGAACCTATGCAATGACCGTGGTGTCACAAGATAATGGTTGCAGCAGCTCTGACCTGGTCACCATCGCATTGAATGACACGGCACCTCTTGCGGATGCCGGAGTGAACGATACCACTGACTGTATCAACACCCTCGGAACCCTGGATGCCGGTGGCTCAGACCTGACCAATACTGAAATTACCTGGACGGCAATTTCGGGGTCCATTGATCCGGCGGACATCCACAATACTGTTGTCAATGTGGGAGCGGGTGTGTACGAACTGACGGTGGTTTCACTGGAAAATGGTTGCGAAGCGAAGGACACGGTAAGTGTGGTAGAGAACGGCGACCTGCCAACCGTGGCAGCTGCCGATCAGGTGCCTTTTGGTTGTCTCGATGAAAGCGTGCAATTGGACGGAACCGGTTCGGAAACCGGGCCCAATATCGCTTACAGATGGACCGACGCCCAGGGCAATCTCATTGGCAGTAATCTGATTGAAACCGTTGATACAACCGGCCTCTTTACGCTGACCGTCTTCGACAATGACAATGGTTGTTCCGACAGCATCACCATTGAAGTGCTTGCGGTTGTGGATGGCGAACCTGCAACTGCCATGGCCGACGGTGATCCCTGTTCCACTGAGGCAATGTTGCTGGGCAACCAGCCCGGTGGCACAACAGGAATCTGGACCACCCTGTCCGGTGCCGTCATCGAGGACCCAAATGCGGCCACCACCCTCGCTACCAATCTGGGGGCAGGTGACAACGTGTTCACCTGGACGCTTTCCCTTGGGCATTGTGAAAATTACAGCTCGGCTTCTGTCACTGTTGCGGTTGACCAGGCAAGTGTGTCCGCCAATTTTGACCAGGTAACCATTGTGCCTGCGGTAGAAGATTCCATCACCCTGGACTTGTTGCAGAATGACGTATTTCCTTCAGAAGGTGTTTTCTTCTCATTGCTCGATCCCAATACACCCATTGGAGGCCTGAATGTTGATGACAAAGGACTGATGACCTATGTGAAGCCGAAGTGCTTTGCCGGAACTGTTGAATTTGACTATTTCATTTGCAGTGTCGGTTGCCCGGATGTTTGTGACACCACCACCGTGAGGATCATCGTCGAGAATGACGATTCAGAAGATTGCAACGATGTGGCCAACGGCATCACACCCAATGGCGACGGCGTAAATGATGCCCTCATTTTCGACCTGCTTTTGAACAACCCGAACGAGTATCCCAACAATGAGATCATCATCTTTAACCGGTGGGGAGACGTGGTCTATCAGGCCAGACCTTACCAGAACGACTGGAGAGGCACCAACAACAGTGGCCAGGACCTGCCGCAGGGCACTTACTATTACATTCTGAAACTGAACATTGCCGAAAGTGAAATCATCCGGGGAGATGTTACCATCCTTCGGTAAAATTAAACGGGCCGGTTGCGTTTGCAGCCGGCCCGTTTAATTCTCATCCCCTTATTCAGTGAAAGTTTGAAATTATCTTCAGCTTTCCAGGAAGAAATTGAAAAATAAAAATTTCTCGCCTTAACTTGGCCCCCGGTCTGAAAAGATCGAATAACCATGAAAAGGCATATTGCCGGCTGATTTTCAATTTTTAAAGCATTGTAATTAACAAACATCTCTCAGCCATCTATCCCATTGACCGCTTGCAAGGATCCAATACGTTGTTCTGATTACTGACCTCTTCGCAATCACCTTGTTATCTTTGGTTTTGGTTGCACGAATTGGAAGATTGGGCAACAAGGATCAACCCCCACCGGTTACGCAAATAAATGATACCGGCGACCAAGGATTGCAAGCACATGATGTTAAAAGACCAAACTTTACACCCCTTACTGATACCCTTAGCCCTGTGCCTGGGGCTATGCTTTCCTTGCCTGTCCGTTGCATCCACTTCGCTTACTGATACCACCCTCGTTTGTAATAACCTGGTACAGGTCTCACTGGATCAGAATTGCGAAGCCCTGATCGAGCCTGACGACATCCTGGAAGGATACAACGGCAACTGGAACGACGTTGAGGTGGCTATCACCGATACCATCGGCTCCGTCATTGACAATCCGGTTACCGGGGAGTGGGTGGGAGAAGAGTTGATCGTGGTAGTTACCCATGTGCCTTCGGGAAATAACTGCACCGGCCACATCCTGGTGGAAGACAAACTGCCCCCCGTTTTGCAATGTCAGAATCTTGAGATTCCCTGTTACCAGGAACTGGACAATCAATTGTACCCCACCGCCGTGGACAACTGCGACCCCAACCCAGCCGTCAACCTGGTTGATTTTCTGGTGGACAACAGCGACCCATGCGGGCAGGTTACCATTTATCGCACCTTCATTGCATTTGACAATCAGAACAACTTCTCAGACACCTGTGTACAGGTGTTGACAACCTATGTTCCCGGTGAACCCGTTTTTCCTGCCGATACCACCTGGGAATGTGACATTTACAATGCGTATCCGAATGTGACCGGCGCAACCAAACTAACCGGCGATCTGGCCACCACCGGTTCCGGAACTCCGGATGTGGCCGTTGGTCTGTTTTGCCCTTTCACGGTTGGACACACCGATTTTACCATCTCCGGCTGTGAAGAGGGTTTTACCATCCTGCGAACCTGGACGGTCATGAACTGGTGTACGGGTGAGATTTTTACCGAAGGGGCAAATGGTGGAGACAATATTCAACTAATTAAAGTGGAGGATTCAACACCGCCCCAGATTGTCATGGCGCCCTTTGAAGTAGGGGCAAATGTGCCTGCCGCCGGGGCCAATGAATGCCGTTCCATCAGCTTTTTGCCACCGGCGGCAGTTGCCGATAATTGCAACGGGTACACCCAAAGGATCTTCACCCCGATCGGAGAGGCGGAATACCTGAATGGAAGCAACGGCAACAATGGCGGTCTGATTCCTCAGCCTGGTTTGCCCCTGGGCACACACACCATTGTTTACGAAGCCACTGATGCCTGCGGCAACAAAGACACGCTGCACGTGCAACTGGATGTCGTTGACAACACTGCGCCGGTAGCTGTTTGCGACGAAATTACTTCTGTGGCCCTCAGCAGTGACGGCCAGGCTGAGCTGTTCGCTGCCGACCTGGATGATGGCTCTCACGATGATTGCTGCCTGGATAGCTTCGCAATAAAAAGACTGGATGCCTGGTGCAGCCCGGATGATACTATCTTCGCTGCCTCTACAACATTTTGTTGCTCCGATGCCGGCCAGTCTCAGGAGGTCCTTGTCCGGGTTTACGATTGCTTCGGCAACTTCAACGACTGCCAGGTTACCGTCAATGTTGAGGAAAAAGAGCCGCCTGTCTTTCTGTCTTGCCCGCCAACGGCAACCACGAGCTGCGGCTATTATTCCGACTACCTCGATTTGCCTCTCAGCAACGGTGACTATTCTGTACTCGACACCTTCGGGTTGCCGGAGTTGTTTGACAATTGCGGCATCGTATGGCTGACTGATACCGTCTGGCAGGACATTGACCAATGTCTTCAGGGAACGATCTGGCGGGCCTGGACCGTAACGGATCCCGGACACAACGACACCCTGAGCTGCCAGTTCACCATTGACGTGGAGCATGTTTCCGATTGGGTCGTCGAGTTTCCGGCAGATGTTACCCTTGAGTGTGGTGATACCTTGCCGCCTTCCGGCGAACCTTCAGTTTTCTTCGAAAATTGTGAGCTGGTAGCCGTCTCCTTCAACGACGATGTGTTTACCGTTGTGCCGGATGCCTGCTATAAAATTCAGCGAAAGTGGACAGTGATTAATTGGTGTGTCGTCGGAAATCCCATTGAGAATGTGGTGCTTGAATCTTCAGAATTGGAATTGGGCACTGACCTGAACGGCGATGGCCAATTGAGTGACCGCGTGTTTCAGGATGGTCTCAATTTATCCAATTACATGACGGGAGATACTTTGTCGGGTGCAGAACCGGATGGGATCATTGAGTTTGACCAACTCATAAAAGTCATTGACAACATTGCTCCCGGCATTACTTGCCCGGGTGTTGTCAATTACTGTGTTTCCGGAACGGAATGCTTTGCCAGCATTACGCTCGAACCTCCCCTGGTAGATGATTGTGCCAGCGACATTGCATTGGACGCATCAGGTGAATTGGGCACTGGGTTCGGGCCTTTTGAGGGAGTTCCCCCCGGCATTTATGCCATGAATTTTTACGCCAGTGACAATTGCAACAACACATCACATTGCGAAGTGATCCTGGTTGTGGAGGACTGCAAGGCGCCAACGCCCTATTGTGTGAACGGCCTTAGCGTAACGCTGGAACAAGACACCTCTGTCACCGTCCATGCCAATAACTTCGATGCCGGCAGTTTTGACAACTGCGACAACAACCTTCAATTCTCCTTCTCGCCGGACGTGAACGATACCGGGATGACTTTCGATTGTTATTCACTCGGGTTCGTGATCGTAGATGTTTATGTGACTGATGACGCAGGCAATCAGAGCTTCTGTGAAACATTTGTATTCGTAGATGACAATCAGGGTGTTTGCCAGGGGCCGCCGCTCATTGGCGGAAAGGTGAGAAAGGAAAATGACGTTCCGATCAAGGATGTCACGCTGACTCTAAACGGCTCCGGACAGGCTCCCGAAATCACCGGAGTTGATGGTATATACTCCTTCGAAGCTGAATTTGGGAATGATTATACCGTAGCTGCGCAAAAAGACATTTACCCCCTGAATGGTGTCACCACCTACGACCTCGTGCTTATCAGCAAGCACATCCTTGCCATAGACACCCTCGACAGCCCCTACAAGATCATTGCGGCTGATGCCAACAATTCCAAAACGATCACTACCGCAGATATGGTGGAGATCAGGAAACTGATCCTTCAGGTGACCAACAAATTCCCGGAGGGGGTTCCCTCCTGGCGTTTTGTTCCGAAGGATTACGTATTTCCAGACCCGTTGAATCCCTTCCAGGAGGACTTTCCTGAGGTGATCAGCATCAATGATTTCAATCAAGCCATTCTGGATGCCCATTTCGTGGCCATTAAGGTGGGGGATGTAAACCTGAGTGCTTTGCCAGATCAGTAAAAAAAATGGCCGGATATGCTTTATCGGCATATCCGGCGCTGGTCTTTAGGACAAAACGGGGGGATTGGGAGGTTAAAGTGTTTCCACTTTATTGGTTCGGGATCGAGGTAGCTTTGGGGGTTATTCTTCAAGCTGCCTGGTGGGTTTCCAGGCTGAAATTTTGAACGTATTTCTGGCGGCTCTTCAGATTCGTAACCATTTCGAGGTTCAGGGTGCATTTCTCAAACTGAAGTGCCGCTATCTGGCTTTCAAAAGCGTTGTTCAGAAGTTCTTTGGAGGATAGTAGCAGTCCCGTGAATTTGCCGGCTTCCGACTGGAATTGTTGCATCACTTTTTTGACACCATCCAGTGGGTCGGCCTGAGCAGCAGTATTCAGCAATTCAACGGTGAGGGCAAGTTTGATCTGTCGGGTGTTCATAGAGATTATGTTTAAAAACCGGTTGGGGGATGTTGTTCGGGGAATAGTCTCTAAACTCCAATTTAGTGCGCAGTGTTGCAGTTTTGAGATTAAAAGATTGTTAAATGGTATCTTTCTGACCTGAACGGGTACCAGGACTGACCGAAGTCATCGGCTGTTGTGTGGTCAATTGGGATTATTCCGTTCAGAAATGGTCAGATTTCTTTTCTTTGTTTCGTTATCTCAAACTGGTTGATCATCACCCGGTTGGCTGTGAACAAAACCAAAAACAATGTTACATCGAGTTACTTCTCTTCTCCTGCTGGTTTTTCTTTCTTCTGTTGTTTTGGCCCAGGATGCATATCTTGAATTTGATACGTCCTGCATGATGCGACTTGAGTACAAAGGAGCGAAAACCAGCCAGCCTTATCTTTCTTATTCTGCGCTTCTCCCCAACGGAAGTATGTTGATCATGGATGTCGGGGTTAAAAGACCGTCCATCCTTCGAAACAAGCCATCGAGGTTGTACAAATGCCAGAATTTCAATCTCACCCTGGCCGACATTGATCAGATCAATAACGGAGGCATCAAACTTTCCATTTACATGGGTGACAACTCCAGGTTGAGGGCATATCGTGTTGACAAGGTAACACTGATGCAACAGACCTCTCATGGCATCAATGTATATGCGAAGGATGCCGTGTTTGCCTTCAACCCCGACAGTCTGGAGTCAGGCAAAAACCTGGCGGCGGATAATTCGAAAATGCAAGTGTACCTGGAAGGTATCGTTAAGTCCCAATGCGCCGAAGGGTACATATTCAGGAAAAAAGAAAACGCGGACGCCAGTGCCTACAAAGAATGGGTCATCATCCCGGAGATTGGGATCGTTGAAAAATCATCCGTACAGGGTAGTGGTTTTTTGAGTGATGTCAAAAAGTCTTCCCTTCGGTTAAACAAAGTGGGAGATCAACCCTATTTTGATTTTCTGACCCAATGGTGCGATGAAATTCAGGCATCCTATTACGACGGGAAAAATCCAACATCAACAGGGAATTACAAAGACCTGGTTGACCAGCCTGCCGAAGGAAATAAAACCGGTGCCCCGGATGAGGACCCATGTGCACCTTCCAAAGAGCCGGGGATTCACATTGTCCAGAAAGGTGAAACCCTGTACAGCCTCTCGCGGCGCTATGGCATATCGCTCCAGGACCTTCGCAAATGGAATGGGCTGGAAGGAACGGATGTGATCAGTATTTGCCAGCGTCTCGTGGTTGCTGACCCTGCGCTGGTGCCTCCCCGGAATGAGGTTGCCGAAAATGAAAGCGGGGGCAGCAAACCGGCGGGATCCGTTTTTTCTCAGCCCGGGAACATCCCAAAAGCTGCCTGGCAAAATGCACCTGAGTACCATACCGTGCGGCCGGGTGAAACGGTTGCCATGCTGGCTTATATGTATGGCTATACGGAAGAGCGATTCAGAAAAATGAATGGCCTCAGTGGTGCTGAGGAAATTATCCCCGGCCAGAAATTGCGCACCAGCGATTGTGTCTGCCCAACTGGTGGAGACGCATCTAAAACTGTCAAATCTGCCGGAGCTGAGGATTCCGGAACGCAAGCGGAATCCGAAGTTGACAAGAACGATGTGTTCTTCAAACCCATCCGTGTTCACGTCGTGCAGAAAACAGATACCTTGTACGGCATTGCCAAACAGTATGACACCACTCCGGAACGGATCATGGAGTTGAATGGCTTGCGCAAAGGTGACAAAATCCGCCCGGGCCAAAGACTTTACGTTCAATGAAAGAACAAAGCCCTGACTACTGGAACCAGCGTTACCTTGACAGCAACATACCCTGGGATGCAGGTGCCGTTACCGGTCCGGTCAAAGCCATCGTTGACAGCCTCGGGGATAAAAACCTGCGAATCCTGGTTCCCGGTGCCGGTTCCGGCCACGAGGTGGCTTATCTGATTGAAAAGGGATTTGGCAATGTGACCGTCTGTGAATGGGCCCCCGCTGCTGCCAGCCTCCTGCTGTCAAGGGTGCCTCAACTTCCCGGGCATCATGTGAGAATCGAAGATTTTTTTCAACTGACCGGTGAATTTGACCTCATTTTGGAACAGACCTTTTTTTGTGCGATTCCCCGAATCCAACGAAAGGCCTATGCAGGAAAGATCCATGAATTGTTGGCGCCGGGCGGAGCACTCCGTGGCGTGTTGTTTTCGTCGGAATTTCCAACCGAAGGCCCACCACATGGAGGAAGCAGGAAGGAGTACCTGCAACTGTTCGAACCCTTGTTTGAAGTCCGGAAGTTGGAAATATGTGAGAATTCCATCCCTCCCCGCCGTAAAAATGAGTTTGAAATTCACTTCGTAAAACGCTGAAAAGCAACTTATTATACTGATTTGGAACTGTTCGGGCTTAAATTTAACAGACGTATTTCTTTTGCTTGACCAAGGGGTTTTATCTTTGCCTTCGTTTGAGAACTGCATCTGTCCCTATGAAAAACTGCACCAGCGCAATCACTCCAACTATCAAAATCCGGGGTAGGCAATTTTCTTTCTGGTCTTTACACGTATCCCTTGCTCACATTTATTAACCGATGATGCATGCTGGCCCGGACAGGGCAGATTGAATATTCATTGACCAGGCAAACCTGGAGACAAAAACTTTGAACCAGTGGACAAGTTTGATTTCGTGAAACGCAAAACGACCCTGTTTCTTCAGAAAAACAGGAAGTATCTCATTTCTGTACTTTTTTTGGCCATTGTGGCTTCATCAGTATTCCTCTCAGAGAAAAATTCCCTTGTCAACCAAAGTGCGGTAGTACCTTCCGACCTGCTTCGCAAGGTGCAGCTCGGAGCTTTTCCCATTGTGGAGCCAACCATCAAGTATGGTTTCGTGCTGGACACATTCCAGGTGCAGGAAGGCGAGGTGAAACCCAACGAAACGATAGGGGAACTCCTGCTGGCCAATGGCTTTTCAGGAAACGACGTGGTGACCCTGGCTGAAAAAAGCAAAGAAGTTTACGACCTGGTCCGCAACTTCAGGGTGGGCAGGAATTACCTGTTTTTGACCCGAAGGGGCGAAGAAAAACCATGCTATTTTGTGTACGAACCGAATGTTTTTGAATATGTGACGGTGAATCTGGAAAATGGCCTCGAGGTGCGCAAGACCGAAAGACCGGTAGAGGTCAAAGAATCCGTGCTTCACGGACAAATCAACTCTTCACTCTGGGTGGCCATTGAAGAAACCGGCGCCAGCATGGAAGTGGCTGCAAAAATGGAAGACGCACTCGAAACCTCCGTTGACTTCTCCCACGTGAAGGTAGGCGATGAGTTCAAACTCGTTTACGACGAAAAATACATCGCCGGAAAGAGGGTAGGGGTTGGCAACGTTCACGCTGCCTATTACAAACAAGCCGACAGCGGTAAGGAACATTACGTTTTCTGGTTTGACGGCGGTGGTGATCACGTCGGATATTACGACCAGGAAGGCCGCCCCATGAAAGGACGTTTCTTGAAGGCTCCCGTGAAATACACCCGAATTTCTTCCCGCTACAATCCCCGCCGCTTTCACCCCGTACTCAAGCGCGTACGGCCGCACCTCGGAACGGATTATGCCGCCCCCACCGGCACGCCGATTTATGCCGTTGGAAACGGGGTAGTGGTTGCCAGAGGATATACACGGGGAAATGGAAATTACATCAAGATCAAGCACGACAGGGTGTATCAGACCCAATACCTGCACATGTCCCGTTTTGCGAAGGGCATAAAAAAAGGAAGCCATGTGAGCCAGGGGCAGGTCATAGGCTACGTGGGCAGCACCGGTCTTGCAACGGGGCCGCACGTATGTTTCCGTTTCTGGAAAAACGGCAGGCAGGTCAATCACCTTCGTGAGTATTTCCCACCCTCAAAACCACTGCCTGATGAACTCCTGCCTCAGTTTTTCAAAGTGCGGGATGTGTACATGGAAAAACTAAAAGCCGTTGATTCGTTGACTTGGCAAGATGAAACGGCACCCTGATTCTCCAGGGTATCGGGGAAAACGGGTCGGTCAGTGAAGTGAGCGGCCCGTTTTTTTTATTTCAGCAAAGTCCCCTGCAAAAAGTCATTTTACCTTGAGTTGACTGCAAATGAAGTTGGTTGATCCTCTAACCCCTCTCAACCCCTCTCAACCACCAAGGGCACTTTTTACAATTCACTCAGCACTTCATCCAGCAATCCTTTCACTTTGGAGGCGATTTCACGGTCTTCCTTCAGTTCCGGGGCATGGTGCGGTTTTGTGCGGGCATCGAAAATCATGGCACCGGTGCAGCCCCAATGTTTGTGTTCCACCCATTCCTTGATTCCGTAAATGTCGTGGCTGGGATTGGTGCGTGTGAACACCTCCCACAGAAAATTGGCAAAGCGTTCAGAGGTAAAGCCGGAATCGTTTACGACCAGTATCAGGGGTATGTGGTTTTCAAAGTGTTCTGTGTATATGCCCAGGCTGGCAGCAAGTTTGGGCGGATCATCATAACCTCTTTGATCGTTGAACGCCGGACCGGTGATGGCCAGGATGCCCGGCATCACGAATTTCGGATGGTTGAATTGCGAAGGCAATTGGAAATCAACCGGCAGTTCAGCTTTCAGTTCTCTTCTCTTCGCTCCGCAACAGGCGACCACCAACTTGCTGCCTTCGTTCCAGCCGGAGCCCGAATAATCCAGGGTGTCAATGGTGGTGCGGGTGTGGAAGTGGAGGTCACGGGCCAGGTCTATCCGTTCCAGAATGTGTTTGAAGAATTCCGGCACTTTGTGGGTGTTGAGTTCCGGATGCTCATTGCCGTCGGCGATGAAGAGGAATTTGGCCAATGAAGTTTGCCCTTTGCCGAGCAGGTGGTTGGCCTGGGTAAGGATTTCCTCCGGTTTCTTTTCCCGGAAGGGCATGTAACGCTCGCTCCCAATGGCCAGCAACAGTGGATGAACCCCGGCTTCGTCAACCGCATGAATCTCCCGGATACCCGGGAACTCCTGTTCGGTGAGCGGTTCCACCAATTCGTGGATCAACCAGCCGAATGAAGTGTCTTCCTGTGGGGGCCTTCCAACTACGGTGAATTGCCAGACCGGGTTGTTGCGGTGGTAAACGTTCTGCACTTCCAGCACCGGAAAGTCGTGTTTGAGCGAATAGTAACCGAGGTGGTCGCCAAACGGGCCTTCGGGTTTCTTTACATTTTTTTTCACCGTTCCGGTAATGACGAAATCTGCATCGGCAGAAATCGGGAAGCCATTTTTCCACAGGTACCGGAACCTTCGCCCTCCCAGCATTCCGGCAAAAGTCAGTTCGCTCAGGCCTTCCGGCATGGGCATGATGGCCGCAAAGGCGTGGGAAGGCGGCCCACCGATAAAAATTGAAACCCGGAAAGGCTCGTCGGAATGGTTGTACAGGGTATGGTGAATGCCAATGCCTCGGTGCAACTGGTAGTGCAGGCCTGCTTCCTGATTCCGTTCATAGTCGTTGCCGGACAACTGGATGCGGTACATGCCCAGGTTGCTGTGCATCATGTTCCGGTCACCGGGCGGCAGGGTCATCACCTGGGGCAGGGTGACAAAGGCTCCGCCATCCATCGGCCAGGATACAATTTGAGGAAGCCGGTCAATGCTTGTGTTGTTTTTGAGGACGGGAGCACTCAATGCCCGCATCGGCAAGGCTTTGAGTGCTGTGAATGGGGCTGTTGCGAATTTCAGTGGTGATTTCAGCGCCCGGGTCGGATCCTTTTTCAATTGAATGACTTTCTTCAACTGGTCCAGGGTATTTCTGAAGAGGTAGGCCGTTCGCTCAAAGGTTCCGTAAACATTTGACGCTGCCCGAAAGGGGCTGCCTTTTACTTTCTCAAAAAGCAGGGCAGGCCCTTGCCCGGCATAAACCTGCCTTTGTATTTCAGCCATTTCAAGGTTAGGGTCAACCTCCTGTTTGATGCGGAGCAGTTGGCCGTGTTTTTCCAGGTCCAGCAGGCATTGTTCGAGGCTTTTGTAGCTCATGGATGATCAAATTGGTTTGGCAGCCCGTTTTTTCCGAAGCCAGGAAGGCGCCCTGAAACGCTGGCCGTGAATGGCTTCCAGTTCACTGCATTTTTCGAGGAAATTTTCAATGCCATAGCTCGAGATGTACTGGATCACCCCTCCTTTGAAATCCGGGAAACCCCAACCGAAGATACTTCCGATGTTGGCTTCTTCTTCGGAGTTGATCACTTTTTCCTGAATGCACCAGACCGCTTCGATGATCTGCGCAAATTGCAGGCGCTCGATGATTTGTTGCCAGGGTTGTGCATCGGGCGTGCCCGGAAAGTGTGCTGAAAGTTCTTCCCAGATTTGGGCTTCGTTTCCTTTCCAGTCGTAAAATCCTTTTCCACGGGCTTTGCCTTTTCTGGAAAGCGCCTGGGTCATTTTTTCAAGAACAGCAACGGCAGGGTGTTCAACATACTTTTTACCATAGTGTTCAGCAGCCTGTTTTTCATAGCGCCACACCAGGTCCAGCGAGCGCTCATCTGCCCACCGGAGCGGCCCCACCGGCATGCCTGCCCTTTTGCCCAGGTTCTCGATGACACTTGCCGGGACCCCCTCCTGCAACATGGTGATTCCCTCCAGAATGTAGGTGTTCAGCACCCTTGACACATAAAAGCCCCAGGTGTCATTGACCACAATGGGGGTTTTGCCAATGGCCCTCACAAAATCAAAAGCCCTGGCAATGGTTTCATCGGAGGTGGATTCACCCCTCACCACTTCAACGAGGCGCTTTGTTTCGGCCGGTTTCAGAAAATGAAGCCCGACGAATTTTTCCGGGTGGGCCACCTCCCTTCCCAGTTTTGATATTGGGATGCTGAGCGTGTTGCTGCCGATGATGGCGTATTCGTCGAGGTGTTGTGCTGCATCCCTGGTTACCTTGTTTTTGACCGTCTGGTTTTCAAAGACCGATTCAATGACCAGGTCGCAATCACTGAAATCTTCGGAATGCTCTGTCGTCTCAATTTTTTTCAGGAATGCCTTGATTTGTTTTTCGTCAAAATTTTGCCCATCCACGTTTTGAAGAACCCCTGCGGCCCGTTCCCGGCCTTGTTCAGCAATCATCTTCGAAACATCCTTCAAGACCACCCTGATGTTGTTTGCGACGCAAACCGCAGCGATGGCCGAGCCCATGGTGCCGGCCCCGATGATGCCTATTTTGCGGGGCCGGAACCTTCCGAAACCTTTGGGCCTGTTCAATCCGTTGTGGATGGCGTTCAGGTCAAACCAAAGCGCCTTGATCATGTTTTTGCACTCCGGGCTCGTCAGCAATTTTGTGTAGTACCGGGATTCGATCCGGCAGGCGGTGTCGAAATCAACCCTGCTTCCTTCGTACAGGGTGTTGAGTATGGCCTGTGGAGCGGGGAAGTTGTTCTTCCACCTGGCCGACAGTTCAGCCGCCAGTTTTGCAATTCTCCGGGCCATTTGAGGATTCCTGGCGGTGCCTCCCGGGATGGAGCAGTTATCACGGTCCCAGGGGCGAGAAGCTTCTTTTACCTTCAACAGCCATTTTTTTGCCTTGTACATCAACTCGTTCTCATCTGCTGCCAGGTCGTCAATCAACTGGTGATCAAGGGCTTTCTCCGGGCTCATTCGCTCCCCACTGATGAGGTAATCGTAGGCTTTTTCAATCCCCTGCAGCCACATCAATCTGATGACTCCGCCGTTGCCGGGCATGATGCCGAAATGGATTTCCGGCAGGCCCAGTTGAATATCCGGCCTGTTTACCACGATGCGGTGGTGGCAGGCCAGGGCCAACTCAAATCCGGTACCGATGGCATTGCCGTTGATGGCGGCCACTACCGGCACTCCCGGCCGTTCCAGATCCCGGAAAAAGCCTTTAAGCTTTTGGGTGTAAGCAAAGACAGCTCCGGGGTTTTCAGCATTGTAGAGGTATTCAATGTCACCTCCGGCAAGAAAGGAACTTTTGGCCGAGGTGATGATCACTCCCCGCAGTTGTCCTTTTTCTTTTTCATTCTTCAAATGATCCAGTACGGGGACAAAGGCATCCACAATTTCATGGTTCAGGATATTGGCATCCCTGCCTTTCATGTCAAGGGTGAGCGTGGCGATGAGGTCGGTATCTTTGGTATAGGTAATCATCCGGGATCAGTCTGTATTGGTGCGGGCAAAGGTAGAAAAGAGCATAACCATCGTTGGAACTTATTGCGGGATGCTTTAAGGTGAATATCCGGGAAAGTCTCCGGGAAGTTTATAGCTTAGGGCTTGGATTGTTCACATACTTTATCAAACCTGCCATCATGAAAGAAAGGCGAACGTTTATCCGGAAGCTTGCCGGGGCAGCAGTAATGCTCCCGTTTTTTGAATCATTGCAAGGAAAGAGTTTTCTGAATGCAATAGAACAATATTCAGGCATCACCCCTGAAGATTGCGCCAGCGAAGAAGAATTCTGGTATTATATCCAGCAGGCGTACACCGTTTCGGCCAATGTGGTCAACCTGAACAACGGTGGTGTTTCACCGCAGCCCAGGGTGGTGCAGGAGGCCGTGGAGCGCTACAATCGCCTGAGCAATGAAGCGCCCAGCTATTACATGTGGCGGGTACTGGACATGGGCCGGGAGCCCCTCCGCGCTAAACTCGCCGACCTGGCGGGGTGCTCACCGGAAGAACTGGCCATCAACCGGAATTCGTCGGAAGCCCTGGAGACCATCATTTTCGGGCTGCGCCTCAATGCCGGCGACGAAGTGGTGCTTACCAAACAGGATTACCCCAACATGATCAATGCCTGGAAGCAACGGGAACACCGGGATGACATTAAGTTGAAGTGGCTGAATTTTGATTTCCCCATCGCTGACAAGCAGCAAATCGTGGACACTTTCGTGAACGCATTTTCTGAAAATACCCGGATCGTTCACCTGACACACATCATCAACTGGATGGGGCAGGTGCTTCCCGTCAGGGAAATTGCCGATGAGGCCCACAAGCGGGGCATTGAAGTGGTGGTGGATGCAGCCCACAGTTTTGCCCACCTCGATTACAAGATTCCCGACCTGAATTGTGACTATTTCGGAACCAGCCTTCACAAATGGCTCTGTGCGCCTTTCGGCAGTGGCTTGCTGTATGTCCGAAAGGAGAAGATAGCCAGGCTGTATCCCTTGTTTGCCGCAGGCGACCCGGAGTCTGACAATATCCGGAAATTTGAAAACCTCGGTACGCGCTCCTTTGCCATCGAGCAAGCCATTGGCCAGGCAGTGGATTTTCACAACATGATCGGGTCGGAAAGAAAGCAGAAACGGCTTCAGTTCCTGAAAGAATACTGGACCAAAAAGGTGATGGATTTCGAGGGAGTGAGCATTGGAACCTCTTTGCATCCTGAATTTTCATGTGCCATTGCATTGCTCCGGGTGGAGGGAAAAACACCTGGTGAGGTCAGCAATTTTTTGTTTCATAACTACAGGGTCCACACCGTTGCCATCAACTGGGAAAACATCCACGGGGTAAGAATCACCCCCAATGTTTACACCACAACCAAAAACCTCGATACGTTGGTGGCTGGAATTGCCGAACTTTGCAAAACTTAAGCCCACCTCAGTGGTTTTAAGGTGTATTAAAACTCATTTCTAATTAGGTTTCCGGCCATTGTGAGGTACGCTTCGATTGCCGGAACACAAATCATTTAAAATGCAAGTTGGTAATAACAAGGTAGTTTCCCTGCACTATCGTTTACAAATTGATAATGCGGAAGGGGAACTCGTTGAAGAAACATTCGGAGGAGAGCCCTTGGTTTTTCTTTATGGAATAGGCCAGATGATTCCGGATTTTGAAAAGAACCTGGAGGGTAAAGCTCCTGGCGATGACTTTGCCTTTGGCATTGAAAGCAAAAATGCCTACGGTGAGTACAATCCGGAAGCCATTGTAAAACTGCCCCTGGAAACTTTCAACATGAATGGCAAAACCGCCAAAGAATGGATGGAAAAAGGAATGACCGTTCCGATGGCTGATGCAAACGGCAACAGGCTGACAGGGGTCGTTCAGGAAGTGTCCGATGATGGAGTCACCATGGACTTCAACCACCCGATGGCCGGGCAGAACCTCTACTTTACAGGAAAAATCGAATCAGTTCGTGAAGCAACTTCCGAAGAGCTGTCTCACGGGCATGTACACGGCGAAGGCGGCGTAGAGCACTGATTTTAGTCACCTTTCTGCAATTTACATCCGACCTGCAATCCAGGATATACCCAAGTCGAAGTAGTTTGGGAAAATTTCAGCTTTGAACTTCAGGAGGGGCTGGGAGTTTGGGTCCCGAATCCCGAAAGCCTTCGGGACGGGATCGCCGCCCAAACCACTTCGTTTTGAGTATACATTCGGGCTTGCCAGCTTTGTTGGCAATTTGACAAAGGCCCGCACCTGGTTGCAGGTCGAGTCGTTTATATTTGCCGCCGTTTCCACAACCCCGCAAACCTGCCCACCACAATTGAATCGTATGAAAAAACAACTCCTGCTTCTTTCCCTGCTGCTTTTCAGTGTTTCTCTCTTTGCCCAAAAAGGTGGCACCGTCAGGGGGAATGTTTACGACAAGAATACCGGCGAACCCATAATTTACGGAACGGTCTTCCTTCGTGGAACTACCATTGGCACCAACACCAACGAAGATGGTTTTTACAGCATTGGTGGAGTTCCCGTCGGGAAATACACCGTCGTAGCTACTTATGTAGGGTATGACAGTGTTACGGTAGAGGTGGAAGTGCAGGAGGGCAGGATCACAACAGCCAACCTCCTCATGGAGGAAAGCTCCGTCCAACTTACTACCGTTGATGTGTCAGCCCGGAAGGAAAAAGCGCGGTCGGATGTTCAGATATCAAAGGTGACAGTGACTTCAAAACAGATCAAGGCCCTGCCAAGTACCGGCGGCCAAACCGATATTGCACAGTACCTGCCGGTTCTTCCCGGTATCATCTCTACCGGCGATCAGGGGGGGCAGATTTACATCAGGGGCGGTTCTCCGATTCAGAACAAGATCCTGCTGGATGGGATGACCATCTACAACCCCTTTCACAGCATTGGCTTTTTCTCGGTTTTTGAGACGGAAACCATCAAAACGGTTGATGTGCTCACCGCAGGATTCAATGCCGAATACGGTGGTCGCATCTCGGCCGTCATTGACCTGAAGACCAGGGAAGGAAACAAAAAGCGGCTGGCAGGCCTGGTCAGCGCCAACCCTTTCCAGGCCAAAGCGCTGGTGGAGGGCCCCCTGAAAAAATTCCGGGAAGGAGGAGGCAGCACCTCTTTTATGTTTACGGCGAAGCACTCTTACATTGACAAGACCTCACCCCACCTTTATTCTTACGCCATTGATACTTCCTTTTACAAGTTCAACAACGACACCCTGAGTGGCGACGATGTGAACAGGCTGCCATTCAGCTTCACGGACCTTTACGGAAAGCTCTCTTTCATCACCTCCAACGGCAGCAAATTCAACCTGTTTGGATTCAACTTTACCGATGATGTGAATTACGTAGGAGTGGCCAAACTCGGTTGGGATTCTTACGGCGGCGGATTCAACTTCTCAGTGATCCCTCCGAATTCCAACCTCGTCATCGGTGGAACCTTTGCCTTTTCCAATTACGACATTGAACTCCGTGAGGCCGGCGAAGACCCCCGTTCCAGTGGCATATTCAGCTACAACGTCTTGCTCGACTTTACCTATTTCGGGCTCAACAGCGAGGTGAAATACGGCTTTGAAGTCAATGGACTGGACTCCCGGTTCAGCTTCAGAAACTTTGCAGGTATTACCACCAACAAAGACATCAATACCAACGAGTTGGGCGGATTTGTCAGGGTGAAGCAAAAACTCGGGGACTGGATTCTCGAGCCCAGCCTCCGCATTCAATTGTATCCTTCCGTACCGGCAACATCGCTGGAGCCGCGCTTTGGTGCCAAATACAACATGAGCGACAACGTGCGATTCAAGCTTGCAGGCGGATTGTACTCTCAAAACCTGATCAGTTCCGTAAACGAATTGGATGTAGTCAACTTGTTCGTCGGCTTTCTGGCCGGCACAGATGAAGCGGTCAAAGAACCGGATCAAACCACTGAAGCTGCTCACCGCCTTCAGAAATCAATGCACGGGGTGGTGGGAGTAGAAGTTGATCTTACCAACAGCCTCGAGCTGAACGTGGAGCCATACTACAAGCGCTACAATCAACTCATTCAGCTCAACCGCAACAAGCTCGAGTTGTCGGATCCCAATTTCGTTACCGAAACCGGTGATGCCTACGGAATTGACCTCTCTCTCCGGTATGAAAAAGGAGACTTCTTTGCCTGGGCAACTTACTCGCTGGCCAAGGTGACCCGTTTCGATGGGGAACAGACCTATCCGACGATTTTTGACCGTCGTCACAATGTGAACCTGCTGGCGGTGTATCAACTTGGTGAAGACAAATCATGGGAAGCAGCCGTTCGCTGGAATTTTGGCTCCGGACTTCCATTTACCCTGACCCAGGGCTTTTACAACAAAATAGATTTTGGCAATGGCCTGGGCACAGACCCCACCACCGAAAACGGCACGCTGGGAGTGGTGCTCGACGATGACAGGAATGCAGGCAGGCTTCCCTCTTACCACCGCCTGGATGTTTCGTTGAAAAAAACCATGAAATTCGGACGGTACACCAGCCTGGAAGCTGTGGCCAGTGCTACCAATGCCTACAGCAGGGACAACATTTTTTATTTTGATCGTTTCCGAAACAAGAGGGTAGATCAATTGCCGATCCTGCCAAGCCTCGGCCTGACGCTGAATTTCTGACGGTAGAGAAAGAATGTGATTCAGAGAAGCTTTTGAGCATTGCCGCTGCTGTCCGGCCGGTGCCATTTTCATGTTCCTCAAATCCTTCGGTAATACTTACCTTCGCCGCGCTTTTTTCAAATCAAATCAAAACGCAATGAATCTGCACGAATACCAAGGCAAAGAACTTTTGAAACAATTCGGAGTACCCGTACAGGAGGGCATCGTGGCCACTTCTGTTGAGGAAGCGGTTGAGGCCTGGAAGACCATCCGGGAAGAAACCGGTACTGATGTCGTTGTGGTGAAGGCCCAGATCCACGCCGGAGGCCGGGGCAAAGGAGGTGGAGTGAAACTGGCCAAAAACCTGGATGAACTGAAAGAACACGCCGGCAATATTCTGGGCATGATGCTGAAAACCCCGCAAACGCCCGGAGGACTCAACGGCCCGGGCAAACTGGTTCGGAAGATTCTGATTGCAGAAGACAGCTACCGCCCGGATTTTGATGCCTGTGAAGAATACTACGTCTCCATTCTGACCGACCGTGAGAAAAAATGCAATGTGATCATTTATTCCACCGAAGGTGGGATGGAAATAGAAAAAGTTGCCGAAGAAACCCCTCACCTTGTTCACAAAGAGTACGTTGACCCCGAACTGGGCTTGCAAGCATTCCAGACCCGCAAAGTGGCTTTTAACCTCGGGCTCAGCGGTCAGGCATTCAAGAACATGACCAAATTTGTGGCGGCACTGTACAAAGCTTTCACGACCTCTGATGCCACACTTTTCGAGATTAACCCCTGCCTGAAGACTCCTGATGATCGCATAATCGCTGTTGATTGCAAAGTGTCTTTGGATGACAATGCACTTTTTCGTCACAAAGACCTGGAAGCATGGCGCGATACCGACGAGGAAGACCCCACTGAAGTGGAAGCCAGAAAACACGACCTGAATTATGTAAAACTCGATGGCAATGTGGGTTGCATGGTGAACGGTGCCGGCCTGGCCATGGCCACCATGGATATCATAAAACTCTCCGGTGGCGAACCGGCAAACTTTCTGGATGTCGGTGGCACGGCAGATGCCACCAGGGTAGAACATGCTTTCCGAATCATACTCAAGGACCCCGCAGTGAAAGCCATCCTCATCAACATCTTTGGTGGCATCGTGCGTTGTGACCGGGTGGCGCAGGGCATTGTTGACGCCTACAAGAACCTTGGCGGTGTTGATGTACCCATCATCGTGCGCCTCCAGGGAACCAATGCCGACATCGCAAAGAAAATCATTGATGAATCTGGCCTCCAGGTGTATTCTGCAATCTTGCTGCAGGAAGCAGCAGACCTGGTGAAAAAGGTACTGGAGGAAGAGGTAAATGCCTGAGTGGGAGCTTGAGAGAAGTTTAGAGAGCTTGAGAGAAGTTTAGAGGAGTTTAGAGAAGTTGATCCCAAATCCCGAATCCCGAAAGCCGATGCCGACAACTATCGGCATCGGCTTCGGGATCGGGGCCGGGAGGTTCAGTGGGTTCTCAGGAAAACGATTTTTTGCAGTGCGCTCAAAAATCAAATGGCCAACCGGAAACTGTTTCGGTTGGCCATTTTTTAGTCCCAAATGGCGGGAGGGGAATAAAAAAAAGCCGCCTGATTCAGGCGGCTTTGGTAGCCCGTACGGGAATCGAACCCGTGTCTTCACCTTGAAAGAGTGATGTCCTAACCCCTAGACGAACGGGCCATCTTGTGGCGTGCTTTTTCAAAGCGGGGGCAAAGATAGAATCTTCAACAAAAAACCAAAGAGCGGGTTCACATTTTTTTTCAGAATAATTCTCAACATGAATTGATGTGTTAAATCCTTACATTTGCGCCGCTTCCTGAGCGGCCCCTGTCAATTGGGTTTACCTGTATTTCACTCAACCTGGATTCCAATCTTTCACCTTAATAAACCACTTCAAACGACATGGCTAAGAAAATTGCTATCAATGGTTTTGGCAGAATTGGTCGTCTGACCTTTCGCAATTTGTTAAAAAGACCTGATGTTGAAGTCGTTGCCATCAACGATTTGACCGACAATCAAACCCTGGCGCACCTCTTCAAGTACGACACCATGCAGGGCAAGTACGAAGGAGAGGTATCTGCCGATGACGAATACCTGTACATTGACGGAAAAAAGATTATCTGTTCCGCCATTGCCAATCCGGCTGAATTGCCCTGGAAGGACCTGGGCGTTGACGTGGTTCTTGAATGTACGGGTCGCTTTCTGAGCAGCGACAAAGCTCAGCTCCACCTGGATGCCGGTGCCGGCAGGGTAGTGCTTTCGGCTCCTCCGAAAAGTGCTGACATACCAACCTTTGTCATCGGTGCCAATGACGATGAAATCAAACCGGAACACAAAATCCTCTCAAACGCATCCTGTACCACCAACTGCCTGACTCCGTTGGTTTTGGTCCTCGACAAAGCATTCGGCGTTGACCGTTTCATGATGAGTACCATCCACGCATATACTTCTGACCAAAATATCCAGGACGGTCCGCACCGGGACCTGCGCCGTGCACGTGCTGCCGCTGAAAACATCATCCCTACTTCAACCGGTGCTGCCAAGGCCGTGGTTCTGGTGGCTCCGCACCTCAAAGGCCGCATCCAGGCACAGGCCATCCGCGTTCCGGTTGCAACCGGCTCTTTGACTGACCTGACCTGTGTTCTGAAAACCGACGGCCTCACTGAGGAGCAGGTAAACGCCAAATTCAAAGAAGCTGCTGAGGGGCACTGGAAAAACATTCTTGAATACACGACCGACCCCATCGTTTCTTCCGACATCGTCAGAAATCCGCACTCCTGCATTTTCGACGCTAAACTGACCCAGGTCAATGGCAACCTGGTTCGTGTGGTCGGATGGTACGACAATGAATCCGGTTACTCAGCCCGCCTGGCGGATCTGGCGGCCATGGTTGCCAATCAATAAAGGCCTTTGCTGGTTGAGAGGGGTTGATCCCGGCAGATTTGCAGAGGAATTCTCAGGACAATGATTTCTGCAGGAGACACAAGATTGAATTAGTATGAAAGGAGGCACTATCCGGCCGTGTTGCTGTGGTAGTGTCTTTTTTTATTGTTCACCAAATATTTCCCAAATATGAAAAGTCTCGATTTCAAGAATAAAAGGGTTTTGATGAGGGTGGATTTCAACGTACCACTCGATTCCGAAGGTCACGTTACCGACGATACCCGCATCCGGCTGGCCCTGCCAACCATCAGGAAAGTGCTGGATGGCGGAGCCTCCGTTGTGCTCATGGCGCACCTTGGGCGCCCCCGGAAAAAACGCCTGCCTGACGGTAGCATCGATGTAAACAAGTTCAGCCTGAAACCTGTGGCGCAGCACCTCGGCCAGCTGCTGGGCAGAGCGGTTAAGTTTTGCCCCGAAACGGTAGGTGAAAAAGCTGAGGCCATGGCCAATGCGCTCAAACCGGGCGAAGTGCTGATGGTGGAGAATACCCGTTTTGAGCCAGGCGAAGAAAAGGGCGACGAACACCTGGCAAAGAAAATGGCCCGGCTGGGTGATATCTACATCAACGATGCCTTTGGGGCTGCCCACCGTGCCCATGCTTCTACCGCTATCGTAGCTCGCTTTTTTCCGAAGGAAGCCAGAAGTTTTGGACTTCTGATGGAGAATGAATTGAACAATGCCAGGAAACTGCTCGATGCTCCGGAACACCCATTCACTGCAGTGGTTGGAGGCGCCAAGGTCTCTGACAAAATCCTCTTGCTGGAGCGATTCCTCAACCTCGTTGATCACATCATCATCGGTGGTGGAATGGCTTACACTTTTGTCAAGGCACAAGGCGGCAGGATCGGCAATTCACTTTGTGAAGAAGACCGGCTGGAAAACGCCAGAGAATTGTTGAAAAAAGCCGGGGAAAAAGGTGTGAATATCCACCTGCCGGAGGACAGTGTAGTTGCCTCGGAATTTTCGAATGAGGCCGACATCAGGGTTGTTCCCAGTGATGAAATTCCGGATGGATACATGGGGCTTGATATCGGAGAAAAAGCCAGGGCTGCTTTCCGGGCTGTGATACTGCAATCAAAAACCATTGTGTGGAACGGGCCGATGGGGGTTTTTGAGATGAGCAATTTTGCCGAAGGAACCAAAGCCATTGCACAAGCCGTGGCAGAGGCTACGCAAAATGGAGCCTATTCCCTGATTGGCGGCGGAGATTCCGTTGCGGCGGTCAACCAACTGGGCCTGGCGGATAAGGTGAGCTTTGTGAGTACCGGCGGCGGGGCCATGCTGGAACTGCTGGAAGGAAAGCAATTGCCCGGTGTCAAGGCGATTTTAGATTGATCTTTTCCTTCGGTAAATCAGGACGGCGGTGATGAGCAGGGCCAGCCCTGCCAGCCAATACCACAAGTGGTGGTTTGCCACCTGGATGGCCTCCATTTTACCGACGGGTACAAAAGCAGCCCAGAACAGGGGATGCGACCGGTTGCTGCCTTTGTACTTTTCCAGGTAGGCAAGTTTGGCGTTTCGCAGTGCTTCGTCTTTTTTTTGACCGGCTTTCAGATTGGTGTAGAATGCTTCCACAATTTGCGACGAAGCCCGGTCATCAATGCTCCAGAGGGTGGTAACGATGCTGCTGGCACCGGCAAAGAGGAACCCCCGGGCCAGGCTCAATATCCCTTCTCCCCGCTGGTATTCTCCAATACCTGTTTCGCAGGCACTCAGTACCACCATGTCCGCTCCGAGTTGCAGGTTGTAAAGGTCTTTTACGAAGAGGAGTTCATCATTTTCATCGTTGGCGGTAGGGTAGAAAGCGAGGTAGGAAAACTCCCCGTTTTCATCGTTCGCCTTACCGTGGGTTGCCAGGTGGATCAGCTTTGAGCTGAGCCCATAGCGCAGGAATGCTTCTTTGGTGGCCAGGCTGTCCAGGAAAAGCCTTCCGCCAATGAGTTCGTTGACCGCTGCGGCTTCCTGGCGGTTGTACTTCAATTGGCTCAAAACCATGTTCCATGACTCCCTGCTCAGATTCAGGGTGTCTCCATTGTAGGATGGTGCAAACTGCACCTTGCCCCTTCCCGAAGCTTCTTTCAGTTCTGTTTCGTAAAGTTGAGTTGCAGAATAATTGTAGCAGATCTGGTAATCCTGGATCAGATAGGATTGACCTCCGAAGTCATCGTAGTTGTCAGGGAAGCTGGTGAGCAGGGCCTCAAAAGGCAGATACCCCAGAATTCCCGAGGGGATGATGACCAGCTTGTTGCCGGTCAGGGCCGGCTCCAAAGGCTTGAAAACCAGTTCGTAAAGTTCATTCCCGATGTTGTTGAATTTCTGGACCAGAAAACCGTATTCTTCACTGCCGGGATTGAAACGGTAAATACTGTTGCAAAACTCCTCCACCCAGTTTTCGAGCGGAAAGTCCTTGGCGATCCTTAGGAATGACGCAGAGTCCTTGTTTACGACAAAAACAAAAAGATTGTCTTCGCCGGTAAAAAAGGAGACGAGATTCTCGCCCTCATCGAGGATGTCGGATTGCAAGTCGGAAATGCTAACAGTGGGCGCCTCGTACCGCAATTTGTAATAGGTGGGGTACAGTCTGACAATTTCATTCTGAAGGGAGTTGTAGGCCCGTTTTTTCTCAAACAGCTCTTCTGCCAGGTTGCCCAATCTTTTAGAATTTGTGTCATTACTTTTCAATCGTTCTTCAAACTGCCTTTTCTCCAAGTAAGCGATGTCAATTTTGAGTTGCCTCTCCTTTTGCAGAATGCTGTCCGGAATCCCGGCAAAATACCGGGCATCCACTGCCCTCAGGGCCTCCACCAGCAGGGTTGCATTGCTTTGTTCCGAAATGCTGAATGCCGATTCGAGGAATTCAGCTTTCATCCCACTTTTTTGCCACAGGTAGAATTCGGTGAGGATGGCTTTTTCGTAAACCCTGAAGAAGTTGTCGAGCAGGGTTTGACGGGAGGCTGCCTCTTCCAGATAGGAGGTGATGTGCCTGATCAGTGCCAGCGCTTCGGCTGATTTTGCCTGTGCGTTATGCAAATATTCAAGGCCACCTGTTTGTTCAAAGCGCTTCAACTCCGTTTCCACCCAATGTTGCAGTGTTTTGGTCAATGCTATGGGAGCATTCAGATTCTGGAAATCCCCGGAGCCCGGCTGGTAACCGAAGGCCCTGGCTGCCCGGCTGAGACATTTTGTGGAGACGTCAGGGGCTTTGTTGTAAGCAAGGGCAAGATGTTCCCAGGTTACACCGACCTCCGGATGTATTTCGCCGAAGGCGGTCTTAAAAACTTCCAGGCTTTGGTTGAGGTATTTCAGCGCTTCTTTTGTCCGGTTTTGCCTGGCATACAGTGCGCCTATTTTCCGATGGAAAATGGCAATTTCCGTCGGATCGGTTTGGCCAAGTTTCCGGACGATTGCCAGCGCTTTCTGGTAGTATTGGATGGCCAGTTTGGCGTTGTTTTTCTTTTCAAAATACGTCCCGAGTTCACTCAAAACCTGTGCGTATTCTTTCGGGTCGTAGCTGTTGATCCGGTCATAAACGGACTTTGCGCTCAGCAACCTGTCATACGCGCCATCCAGGTCGCCTTTCTCGAGCAACACAAGGCTGATGTAGTAGTTGGTACGGGCAATCAGCGGGTGGTTGGCAGAGAAATTATCTTTCCTGATCTGAAGAGCCCGGTTCAGGTAGGAAAGTGCCTGTCCAAGGTCTCCTCTTTCAAAATGCAGCAAGCCAATGTTGGTGTAAGTATGAGCCAGTTCCGGGTGCCGGGTTCCGTAATTGGCCTCCATCATGGCCTGGGCCTTGTAGAGGTATTCCAAAGCTTTGCGCAGGTCTCCTTTGCGGTGGTAGGTGGTTCCGATGTTGTTGTACAGGCTGGCAAATTCCACGTCGTTTTCCGGCAGAATACTGTCGTAAACCATGAGTGTGGAATCGAAATAGCTGATTGCTTCGTTGATGTTGCCGGTGTTGTAGGACAGTGTTCCGAGGTTGAAAAAATTGTTGGTGGTCTGCACACTGTACAGGCCATATTCCTGCTTGTTGAAGCGGAGAGATTCCGTGTAGTTACTGGCTGCCTCTTCATACAGTCCCAGTCTTTCATTGGCAATGCCCAGGTTGTTGAGGTGCTGGGCAGCCTGGTCAGGGAAATGCATTCGGGAAACAGACAGGGCAGTCAGGAAGTTTTCTTTTGCAGCCTGGTAGTTGCCGTTACCCAGGTGGAAGACCCCCATGGCGTTGTAGGCCCGCATTCTTTCTGAATGGTTCTCAGGCAAGCCTTTATCCGCCAGTTCAATGGCTTTCTTCTGAAAACTTTCACTTTTGCGGTAATTGCCGAGTTGCCGGTAATAATACCCAACCATCCGGTGGGCCCTTACCAATTCAGGGTAGGGCACAGGCTGCAATTTCTGCAGGAGGTTGATGCCCTTTTTTGAATACCGGATGGCTTCTTTGAATTCGGCCTTGCCGGCCAATGAATCGGCTGTACTTTGTTCAGTGAGGGCCTGTTGCAACAGATCGGATTGTGCCCGGGAGTAAGTGAAAGAAAACAGAAACAGAGCAAGGATGATGAAATACAATCCAACAGGTAAAACTACCCTGTGCCGGCAGCGGGAGTTTGACAATCTGTTCTGGATGAGCCTTTTGCTGTGCATGCCCTGAATCCTGTATTTTCTAAATCATGAGTCCACTGAAAAAAGTCATTATCCTGAAATATTCTTCTGCAATTATGTCGGGATCAACCCCTCTCAACCCCTCTCAACCTCCCGGGCTTGTCCCGGGATCAACCCCTCTCAACCTTATCACGAGGCCAAGAACGAAAGCATCTTTGAAAGAACCAAACACGGAGGGGGAAATCTTGCCATTGCCCTTCAGTGTGTAACAGATACTGCCACACCACAGGGCAGTCATTTCCACTTTTCCGATTTTCCGTACACCTTTGCACGCATGGTAAAAATCGCTAAAGTTCATTTAAAAAACTTCCTTCGGTAAATGAAAGTCCTGGTCACCTGCCCGCCCATGCTCCGGCTGATTGATGAATTCAAACCCCATTTCGAAGAAAAAGGGATAGAGGTCATTGCCCCCAACGTGGTTCAAACCCTGTCTGAAGAGGAATTGGTCAAGCTCGTACCCGAGGTTGACGGCTGGATCATTGGCGATGACCCGGCCAGTGAAAAAGTATTCACCGCTGGCAAGAAAGGCCGGCTCAAGGCTGCCGTAAAATGGGGCGTTGGGGTGGATAATGTTGATTTCGATGCCTGTGAAAAGCTGGGTATTCTCGTCACCAACACGCCACAAATGTTCGGTCACGAGGTAGGAGCACTGGCTGTGCAATACGTTCTTGCCCTGGCCCGGGATTCTTATTTCATTGACCGGGAGGTCAGAAAGGGCAACTGGCCCAAACCGGCCGGCATTTCACTGGAAGGGAAAACGGCCGCGGTCATCGGTTTTGGGGATATCGGTAAGCACACGGCAAAGTACCTGAAGCCCTTTGGGGTGGAGCTCATTATTTACGACCCCTATGCCCAGCCCACAGAAACAGAAAAAAAAGAGTACAGCTTCAGAAACTACCCTGCCGGAATTGACGAAGCTGACTTCCTCGTCGTGACCTGTGCTTTGAACGAAGGAACTTACCACATGGTGGACGAAAAAGCCCTGGGCATGATGAAGCAGGGAGTGAGAATCGTCAATGTTTCACGAGGGCCTGTCATTGATGAAAAAGCACTGATCACCGCATTGGCCTCAGGGAAAGTGTATGCAGCTGCGCTGGATGTCTTTGAGGTGGAGCCCTTGCCCGTGTCTTCTCCTCTCCGAAAGTTTGAAAAGTGCATTTTGGGCACCCACAACGGATCCAACACAGTTGATGCCGTCAGGCGGGCAAGTGCGGAGGCCATGCGGAAACTTTTTGACTTTTTAGCGGTATAGGATTTTACGACGATACAATTCCATTCATGAAAAACGTACTCATTACAGGGGTTTTAGGCGGCATCGGCGCCGAAATGGCCAAGGCATTCAGAAGCGCCAGGTATTACGTTTACGGATTGGATGTCAAAGAGAAATCAGACAACAACTGTGACCGCTTCATCCGTTTCGACATTCAAAGGTTTGTCAACGATGCAACATACAGGATACGGTTTACTGAAATCTTTGATGAAGTGATTCCAAAGCTGGATGTGTTGATCAACAATGCAGCGGTTCAAAAGCTGGACCGTCTGGAGAACATCAAACTCGAAGATTGGAAAGAATCCCTGGATGTGAATCTGACTGGTCCCATGTTGCTCAGCAAATTGTTCATCGAGCGGCTGGAAGAAAGTCAGGGCTGCATCATCAACATTGGAAGTATCCACCAGCAACTAACCAAGCCTGCCTTCGTCACCTATGCCACCACAAAGAGCGCATTGGTGGGCCTGACAAAAGCCCTTGCCGTTGACCTGGAAGGCCGGGTGCGAGTGAATGCCATCAGTCCGGCTGCCATTGAAACGGACATGCTGAGGGCAGGCTTCAACAACGATGAATCTGCCATTGAGGAACTGAGAAAAATCCACCCCGTAAAGCGGATCGGGTATCCGGCGGATGTGGCCAAACTGGCCCTTTTTCTCGCTTCGGAAAACGACGGTTTCATCCACGGTGCCAACATCCTGCTGGATGGCGGCATCAGTTCAGTTTTGAAGGATCTTTAAATCTTAGACATGGCCAGACCACAAGGTGCGCTTTTCGGGATCAATCTGTTGGGAAGAAAAAAATTGGAAGGGGGCTCTCTCTCCGATGAAACTGCCAAACGGAGTAAGTTGGAAGAAGCCTGGGCTTTTTTGGAGTGGAAATGGAAGTACGCCCCCCGGCTGAGGAAGTTCAAAAACAGGCACGCCGGCGAGGATTGTTTCATCCTTGGAAACGGCCCTTCTCTGAACAAGATGGATCTCAGTGGCCTGGCTGATTATCACACCTTCGGCCAAAACAAGATATTTCTCCTTTTCGACAAGGTGGACCTGAATCTCTCCTACCTCGTTTCTGTCAATCCTTACGTCATCGAACAAAGTAAAAGGGAGTTTGAGCAGATGTACTGCCCTGTGTTTCTCTCCCATACCGCTTCGCGAAAAATTGTGACCGACAAACCCCACATCCACCGCCTTCATACCCTGAACGTCTGGAGTTTTTACGACGACATCACCCAGCCGATTTGCGAAGGGCATACAGTTACCTATGTGTCGTTGCAATTGGCGTACTTCATGGGGTTCAGGCGGGTGTTTCTCATCGGTGTGGATCACAGTTTCAAACAAAAGGGCGCCTCCCACGAAGTACAGGTTTACGAGGGCGATGATGAGAATCACTTTCACCCTGATTACTTCAAGGGCCAAAAATGGCAATTGGCAGATGTGTATGGTTCGGAGGTGTCTTATCACCTCGCCAATTACTTCTACCTCAAAGACAAGCGTCAGATTTTTGATGCAACCGAAGGGGGAAAACTGGAGGTATTTCCAAAGGTTAATTTTAGAGATGTGTTGGGTAAGGTGAAGAAAAAAAACAGGTAGTAAATTACATTTCATTTGTATGTGTCAAAGAAATCATATTTCTTTGTGACATTGGAACCATGAACAAATCCACACTTCGCCATGATCACTACAGAACTGTCCAAGACAACCCAGAGCGCAACCGGGATCGTTAATGCCTTCATTGTGGAAGACGAACCCAGAGGAATGGCCAACCTGAAAAATCTCCTGGCCGCCCATTGTCCCACCGTAAAAGTTATTGGAGAAGCTGCCAGCATTGAAGAAGGAAAGACCTTGTTCAAAAGTCCTGACTTTAAACCGGACGTTGCGTTTTTGGACATCGCCCTGCCGGATGGTTTGGTATTCTCACTTCTCGACAGCCTAAGACCCCTCGACTTTGAAATCATCTTCATCACAGCCTATGACCAGCATGCGATCAAAGCCTGCGAGTACAGTTCGATAGGCTACATCCTCAAACCCATCAACCCCGATGACCTGGTCCATGCCATCAACCGGATCAGGATAAGCAACAAGCGCATGATCGAGCAGCGTTTGGACTTGTTCTCCAGCCAGTTGAACAATGCCAATGCGAATGCCTTTGACAAAATCAGCGTTTCTGCTGTTGACGGGATCCACTTCATCAAAATAACCGACATCGTTCGTTTTTCTGCTGACGACAGCTACACCAACATCCACCTGCAGAACGGCGACCCCATCATCGTTCCCAAAACAATCAAATTCTACGAAGAATTACTCGAGGACAAGAACTTCATCCGGGTTCATAAGAGCCACGTCATCAACATGAACTACATGCTCAAAGTGGTAAAGAAAGATGGAGGTTATGTGATCATGTCTGATGGCGAGAAGATCGAAATCGCAAAGCGAAGACGGGCCTATTTCATGGAGCAACTGAAGCGCCGTGGTTTGGGTTTTTGACTTTAAACAGGGCTACACAAGGAAGATGATTTCCGGACAATTTGAAGATTGATTTGCGGGAGGCAAAGCCAAATCAATTCTTTGACCAGCATTACACTTTAAGATTTTTTTTCAAGAAAATTTTTTTGAAATGAGTAATGCACTACCTTTGGTCGCCGGAGGCAATGAAATTGTGGCAGCCCACAAATTGAGAAACACTATGTTACACTTGTTCAAAAAGTCGAGGACTATGAAGGAAACTACCAAATCTTCCAGGCTTGACAAGCTTGGCAAAACGCAAGAACTGACGCGTGAAGAAATGAAACGGACAAAGGGTGGCGATATCAAACCTTCCAAGAATCGTTGGTTCCAATTCTCATTCGGACCCAACCCCTGCGATGGCAAAATGCCACATTGATCTGTCACACCTTACTAGCACGTATTTCTTCCTTCTTCACATGATAAGTGCTATCGTGTGATCGGGCCGCGAGCCCCTCAAAAAGAGATTGTCCGGAATGGGTAGCAATCTCTTTTTGTATTTTAATCATTCCCTGTTCAAGGTGAAGTGGATTTGGAACTGAGTGGTCTCTGATTTCTTTGTTTTGGGTACGAATCATTGATCGGGAAAAGATAATTAACGAAAACAACCATGAAAACCAGTTCTGTTGCTGAATCTGGCCATCCGAAAAGCGAAGCCAAAAAGTACCTCACACCAGCGGAAATAATACATCATTTGGATGAGGTTGAAACGCTGGTCTATACCGATGCAAGCAAAGCTCATGAGCTATTGGCCAGGGTGAAAGTTTCCCTTGATTACCACAACGAGGAAGACGAGGAAATAACCCTGAGCTACTACATGAACAGGGCTTTGCTGGAAAACCAGGTATATAATTACACGCTTTCAGCGGACTATTTCAAGCAGGCCCTCGCAATCCTTGAAGAGCACGGAAACCCTTCTTCTCTGGCAGAAACTTACCTTGACTATGTTGCCACGTTGATCAACATGCGGGAGGAAGAGGAGGCCCGCCAGGTACTGACGGAAGTCAAAAGGTTGCTGAATTCATTCCCGGACCAAAGGTTGGAATCCAGGTTGCTGTGTCGGGAGGCCTATGTTCACCTGTATTTCGGGTCCAATCCAACCAAGGCGCTGGAGTCATTAGTAAAGGCACAGGACAAAATTGATGGGGTGCCGAAGGAACACCTGGGTTTGAAAGACTACTATTTTATCTCTCTCATCAAAAGCGGCATTGGAGATATCTACAAACGGACACAGGAGTACTCAAAAAGTGCGAAGGCCTACACTGAAGTGCTTGATTTGTGCAAGGAATACGGCATGAAGTCCCGCATGGCATGGCATCTACTGAACGTGGGAAATGCCTACATGGCAATGGGAGAATTTGAACAGGCCGCAGTCTTTTTTACCGACGCAATTCAGGCCACCTATGATGTGACTCAGCAAGCACGGGCAATGGCCTATGCAAATCTTGGCTACTGCTTTTTGCAACGCGACAAGTTTCCGGAGGCACTCGAGCTGTTCCGAAGGGCCGAAATTTTGTTCAGGGATGACAGGGAAAAGAACCTGGCGAACATCGAGCTTTGGCGGGCACAGATATACCTGACAGTTGACAGAAGGAAGAAAGGGCTCAAACACCTCAATCTGGCCCGGAACCTGGCAAGAAAATCCGGGGAGAAAAAGCAGCTCGCCCTGGTGCTCAAGCTTTTGGCCAAATGGTATGCGGATGAATATGAGTTTGAAAAGGCCTATGAATTCCAGAAGCAATACGAAGAGGTGATTGAAGCCTATTTTGCCGAAGAAAAGGCCTCCGAACTACAGGAACTGGAAATCAAGTATGAAGCTGAGAAAAAGGAGAAGGAAGCCGAGATGTTCCGTTTACAAGCAATTGGCTTGCAATTGAAAGCTTTACGGGCGCAAATGAATCCTCACTTCTTATTCAATTGTCTCAATTCAGTTCAGTCTTACATTACCTCCCAAGACCCCCAAAAGGCCTCTGTTTACCTGTCGAAGTTTGCCACCCTCGTTCGGAAAAGCCTTGACTTTTCAGAACTCGAAATCATTTCAGTGGAAAAAGAAAGAGAGTTTCTTCAGGACTACCTGGAGATCAATGAGAAGTTGCGCTTTGAAAACCGAATGTCTTATGAAATCCTGGTTGACGAGGAGATTGACGAAGATATCTGTGGAATTCCCACAATGATCATACAGCCGTACGTAGAGAATGCCATCGAACACGGCATTCGTTCACGGAAAGATGGGTTCATCAGAATTCACTTTTCATTGGAAGACGAAGATACCATACTGTGCGTAGTGGAAGACAACGGGTTGGGAAGGGAAAAAGCCCGTGAGCAACAGCAAAAGACGGGCTATAAGAAGCACATCTCTTTCGGAACCAAAATCACCCGGGAGCGATTGAAAGTCTTGTTTAAGACGAGAAATGAACGCGAAGAACAGCCAGTGCGAATCATTGATCTGAAAGACCAGGAGGGAACCCCTTGTGGCACCAGAGTGGAGATCCGATTGCCGATACTGGACGTACCTATTCGCAAAAGCCACAAGGAGTTTTAGTTGAGAGAAAACTTGTATTCAAATAAAAACTCTTATGTATTACAAATAATAAGAGATTTGAATATATTTGTCAAGTTTTCTCATAGTATGTTTGTTTGATCTTCCTGCACCTTGTGTTTCCCTCCTGGGGTGCAGGATTTTTTTATGGGCCACATTTGACCCGGTCATTAAAAAAAGGCCCCAAACGATCAGGGCCATTTGAAAGTTTCAAGTTGTGTAGTTCTCAAGTGAGTTTAGTGCTCAGTCTTTTCAGGCGCTAAATCACATGATGATTTTTCATCATTTCGGGGGCAAACATAATCATTTCCGGCAAAAAATTCCCGTTCCCTAAAAAAAAGTGCCCGTTCCCTGATGAAAGTGCCCGTTCCCTAAATGGTGCTTTCCAAACGCAACTTGTGGTTATATCTTAGCGCCAAGTTTTCTCATAGTATGTTTAATTCTCCTACACCTTTGTCCCTTCTGGGGTGTAGGAATTTTTTTTTATGGGGTTTTTGCTCCCGTTTCCAACGCGGTTTTCCCTTTTCTAAATAACTGGTTCCGTTTCCTGATGAAAGTGCCCGTTCCCTAAAAGGCGCTTTTGGGTAGGTCCGTGTGCCGTTAAATTTGCACCGTGTAGTTTTCTCATAGTATGTTTAGTGCTCCTACATCAGCCAAGCCTCCCCGATGTAGGAGTTTTTTTTATTCCATTTTGATCTCAATCCACCTTTCTGCCACATTCCCGAGTTCGTCAACCACCACCACATGGTGCTTCCCTGCCGAAGGAAGCACTTCCATGGTGTGAAGGCCTTTGGTGCTTCCCAGGTACCTGTTGTCGAGGTGCCAGAAGACTACAGCATCGGCATTTCGGTGGCTTGCTTTAAGAACAATGGTGTTTAGTTTTCCATTGAGGTCAATGGGTGGAACCAGGATCGTGGTAGTATTGGGGTAAATCAACTCCAGTGGTTTGTCGGTTTGTGAACCTGGGGCAACGCAATCCGGGTGCAAGGGGGGAGGGGGTTGGTATTCCGGGTGTTTCTTCCGGTAGTAGTATTCTTCCGTTGGTGACAAGATCAGCCAGGTGGCATCTTTTATTTTGCCATTTAACTGGCAATCTCTGGTAACGCGGTATTTCCCGTCTTCTGAAAGGTGAACCGGTTTGTGATAAGGGCAGGCTGGAGACCTGAAAGCCTTGTTGGTGGTCAATGTTGTGTCGGCAGGGCAATACTCCGTGGCCAGAAAACCACTTTCCCTGCAAACCACAGCGTTTTCCATTTCATCATAAGGCACTTCGAACCAATTACCGGAAACAGGCAGTTTCTTGAATACATCAAAAAGAAGCGGTGCAGCTGCATAAACACCAATCAGGCCGGGGCGGCCTTCACCATCTGCATTGCCTGCCCAAACACCCACGGCGTACCTGGTATCAACGCCTATGGCCCATGCATCCCGAAAGCCGAAGCTGGTGCCCGTTTTCCAGGCAATGCGCCGGCTGGCCTGAAATCTTTTCCAATCACCTTCAACGCCCGGCCTGACCACTTCGGTCATTGCCTGAAAGGTGAAGTAAATAGCATCTGAGGTGAACGGAAGTTTTTCTTGCCTGACTTTTTTCGATGAAACATTTCCGGCACCGGCCATTAGCGGTGTTGCCGGCACAAATGGGTCGGTCACCCATTCCTTTTGTGACTGGTCGTAATAATTGTTCAGGCTTTTTGCCATACCCGCATAGGCGTTGGTGACATCCCAGAGCGTACATTCAGCGCCACCGAGAATCAAGCTGAGGCCATAGTGATCCGGCGGATGGTGGAGGCTGTTGATGCCTGCCGCTTTCAACTTATTGTAGAATCTGGACACGCCGTATTGCTGCAAAAGTTTGACGAATGGCACATTCAATGAACGGGATAAAGCCTTGTTGGCAGGTACAACCCCGTCATAGGTGCGGAGGTAATTTTCCGGTCTGTATCCTGCAATTGACAGTGGAATGTCTGTCAGAAAAGCTTTGGGCAGGATTTCTCCCGAACCCAGTGCCGATGCGTAAAGGAAGGGCTTCAGAATGCTGCCTGAGCTTCTCGGTGCCTGGACAATGTCCACAAATTGCCCATGCCGGGGGCCGGCATTTGGGCTGTTGCCCACATAGGCCAACACCTGATTTGTTTCAAGGTTGAGAACCAGAATGGCCAGGTTGTGGGTTCCCTGGTATTTCAAATGGGACCAATGGTTATTGGCCAGTTCAATAAGTTGCTTTTGAAGGGAATAATCAATCGTTGTTTTCAACCTGCCCGACTTGCCCTGTTTGCGAAGAAAATCGAGCAGGTGGGGCGCGTTGACGGGCAGGCTGACCGGGGAATCCGGAATTGGCTCCGCGCTGGCAAGCTCAAACTCCTGTTGGTCAATGATCTTCTTTTTCAGAAGCACGTGCAACAATGCGTTGCGCTTCGACCGCAATGCACTCCTGTTTCGGCCCGGATGTATCAGGGCGGGGCTGTTGGGCAAAACAGCCAGTGTGGCTGCCTCACCCCAGCTCAGCAGTGAAGAGGGTTTGTTGAAGTAACGCCAGGAAGCGGATTCAATGCCAACCACATTGCCGCCATAAGGGGCGTGGGTGGCGTACATTTTCAGGATTTCAGCTTTGGAAAATCTCAACTCCAATCGGGTGGCCAGCACCATCTCTTTGAGCTTTTCGGCAATGGTTCTTCGCCTGTTACCACGGCTGAGTCTGATGACCTGCATGGAAATGGTGCTTCCTCCACTGACAATTCTCCGGTGCTTCACATTGAGCCAGACAGCCCGGAGCACGGCCACCGGATCAACACCGGGGTGATGGAAGAAACGCTTGTCCTCGAACTGCAAAAGGCATTGAACATACTTTTGGGGAAGGGTGTCCGGTGGTGGGAGTCTCCACTGTTCATCTTCGGCAATTTGCGCACTGAGCAATTGCCCCTCCCGGGCTACCAGAACTGTGGATAGGGGTTTGTCAAACAGGTTGGCCGGAAGGCTGAACAGATAGACAAGGAAAAGGACGTAAGCCGCCGTGCACCATAGCATTGCATTTGATTTGAAGCGGTTCAACAACGATCCAGGGTGCATGAAACGGCTGCTTTTGTGCCAAAATAAAAAAGGTTTTGCCATCGGCAAAACCCATATCTTCAGTGACCATAAGGGGTGAAAACCCCAAAGCCATCAGTACTCATCTTCGTTAAAGAGGAAATCGTCTTTCCTTGGATAATCGGGCCAGATGTCCTCTATGCCTTCATACATCTCGCCTTCATCTTCCATCTCCTGGAGGTTTTCAATCACTTCCATTGGCGCACCCGATCGAATGGCATAGTCGATCAGTTCATCTTTGGTGGCTGGCCATGGTGCGTCTTCAAGGTGTGACGCCAGTTCTAGTGTCCAATACATAGGTTGGAATTTTTGGTTTACTAGTTCATCTATTCGAGCGCACTTTGTATGCCATTTCAAAAAAGCCCGAAACTCAGTTTGGTTTAATCAAAGCCCGCTGAAATTGGCTGCAAATGTATAAAACCGAATTCTTTAATACAATACCAGTTTTAAGCTGCTGAGTATCAAAGGTTTTTGTTTCGTCTTCCTTGCAAATGGCGTAAAATGCCTCCTCCCGACGGATGAAGGAAGGCCAGGTCACATTGGAAAACCTGACACTGCAAAAGATCAGATTGAAAGGTGTAATATTTCACCGTGGTTCTGCACCTTCGAGCACTCAGCTTGCACAATCGCATCGTTTTCCGGAAGGTCAACGGCGATGGAGCCAAAGTTCACGAGTGTACCGTGGTTGTAGAAATTGGCGAAGAGCGTTCGCTGGATGGTCAGTTCTCCCCAAATGGTGACCTGCCCAAAATTGTTGATGCCCCATTCGGCCCTTTCCAGCCCATCAATACACAAACGGCCCGATTTGGAAATGATCAGCCGGGCCTTTTGTTCGATGAGCAGGCAGGCGATGTCATTTACAAAACTGTTGATGATGGGATAATGCTGTTTGCGGGTATATTCAGGCGAGATGATTACGGTGTCAAACCAGCCGGGAACGTTCCTGTTGTACCAGTTGGAAGCGATGTTCCAGTCATTTTCAAACCCGGGGGTTCCTCCCCTCCAGTAGTAATGGGCATTGACACGTTTCAAAGAGCGACCACCATTGTCAATGGTGGACAGAAGAAGCTTGATTTCACTTTTCATGGTTTGTTCACTGGCGGGGAGTCGCGTTTTAGTGTGTTTGTTCCTTTGACCGGAAATACATGGTTCCGGTGCGTTTTCTCCAAAACAAAATCTACGCCACAGTGAACCGGCCCATATCAGAAGATCGGGCAGGGCTTGAATTCTGCGGGTGGCTCCACCTTCCACAAGGTATGGTGAACAAAAAATTCCGGGCCTCCTCTTCGAAGGCTTGCTTTTTTCCATTCTGAAACATTGATGTCGTAGCTGAACCCGGCCTCGGTGTTGTTGATGCGCATACCGATTTTTGGATAGACGGCATCCTGCCATCGAATCCCGAGCCCGCAAAAGAGTTGCAGTGTCATGGCGCCGGATTGCCGGAGGTGCTTTCTCAAAAGGCCTTCGGACAGCATTTCCCGGTAGGGACCCTGATTGCTAAACAGCAGGTTCAGGTGTGCATCGAGCGAGGCATTCAGTTGCCGGGTCAATTGGAGGGAAAAGCTGATCCGTTGTTTCAACCGGACATTGGTGTCGTCGTAAAATGAGAATTGCGGGTTGTTCAGGTGGTAGGCACTCAACCCCACTTCGTAGTTGCTTCTTGTTTCTGTACTTTGATAACTCAGGTAAACACCGGCACCCACAGAGAAATAATTCCCGTTTTGCGAAGAAAATGCCTCTCCTGAAAACAGGGCCGGATCAAATTGATCCCCATTGTATTGCGATTCCCATGTGACAGCATTGGGGTCGGCCTTTCTTTGATGAAGGGCAGCGTGAAATCCGGCGCTCAGCGACAGGTTGTCGTTGAGCAATTTGTGGTAAGCACCCTGAATGGCAACCATGGTGTTGGCCAGGGCAGCATCACCAGCCTGATCTTTGTACAGAAAAATCCCTGCTCCGAACAAATTGTCATCGCCGGAAAGAAATGCAGGTTTGAGCTTCATGTCAAAGCCTCCGGCAAAGGTTTGATAATCAACCGGCACTGAATGCCATTGAGAGCGAAACAATCCTGTCCAGCGATAATGCCCCGGGAAAAAACCGGCCCGGGCCGGATTGATCATTGCCGGTGCATGAGTGAAATTGGAAAAATGCACATCCTGGCCCCAAAGCAAATTGGTGCCCAACAACGAGCTGAGGGCAATTACCAATACCTTTGCGATCCGGGAGAAGAAATTGATGTAATGTTTTTTCATAAGTTTTCAAATTGGAACCGGGTCTAATGTACTGATAGATTTCATTCTTTCAAACCAGAATTGAACCATCGTCAGCCAAAATGCAAACAGCACCGAAAAACAGACCGATGCGAATAGGAATAACCGGGGGTATAGGCTCCGGCAAAACCACCGTTTGCAAGCTATTCGAGACCCTTGGCATTCCGGTTTATTACGCAGATGCGGCCGCCAGGAAATTGATGGTCACAGACCAACATTTGATCCACCAGATCAAAAACACTTTTGGTGAAGAGGCCTATACACCTGCCGGCGAACTCAACAGGCCATATCTTGCGAAGATCGTCTTCAACAATTCGGAAAAACTGAAATTCCTGAATTCGCTCGTCCACCCGGCAGTGGAAAAAGATGCCAGGGCCTGGCATTCCCGGCAAAGGCATGTGCCGTACACCCTCAAAGAGGCCGCTCTCATTTTTGAAAGCGGCAGTTACCGGCAGCTCGACCGGGTCATTTATGTCTATGCGCCATTGGAAACCCGCATAAAACGGGTGATGGAGCGGGACAAAGTCCAACGGGAAGATGTCTTGGCCAGGGTCAGGAATCAATGGCCGGAAGAAGATAAAATTGCCCTGAGCGATCACGTAATAATCAACGATAACACCCTGTCTGTCATAAAACAAGTTCACAAGCTACACCAGCGCTTATGCTCGGTCACAAAGAATAACGTATGAGTATTTTTTTTAAATGGTATAGTTTTTGACCTTCCGCTGATATTGTTTTACAACTCTTCTGATCAAACACGTTCGCGTCAGTTGTCTCGTCATTTTGGATAAGAAGACTCACCGAAACCCTGGTTGAAAAACTGCCGGAACATTTCCGGAACCCAACCCCCTCCACATTTGCTATTGGCTTGTGTGCATCTGTATGCCGGATGTGGACAAGCTTGCGCTAATTCTATGTTTTGAAAAAGACGACTATGAGAGTATTACCTTCCGTTCGATTCCGGGCGCTCAACCCGGTGGTATTTTTCCCAAAGGCCGCAAACAGCCTGTCCATTGTTATTCTCCTGTTTTTGGTGTTCCCTTCGGCCCTCCGGGCCAACAACGGGGAGCCGGTGATCACCCTGGAAGGCGACAATGGCGAAACCTTCAGGATTTGCCTTGCCTGCGACAATGTGATCAACGGCGGGGTGGTGGAAGGCGATGAATTCGGCTGCCCAAGCCCCGAATGGGACCCATCTCCCATCACCAATGTTGCACTACCTGTTGGCGGCACCGGCGACCTCGAGTTCGTGTGGATTTACACCACCGATGACCCGACCGAGCCTTTTGCGCAGTGGGACCACATTCCCAACTCCAATTCACCGGAGTTGGATCCCGACCCCATCTCCGTTACTACCTATTACCGGCGATGTGCCCGCCGCGCTGGCTGCACCGACTATGTTGGCGAGAGCAACATCATTGTGAAGGAGGCCATCTGCTGTGACAATGTTACCGACGGAGGAGAAATTGCCGGTTCCCAATCTTCGTGCAATTTCCCATTCGACCCGGCTCCGTTCACTTCCGTTTCAGCCCCGGGCGGAGGAAGTGGCGACCTGGAATACCAGTGGGTCATGAGCAATACACCCAGTGCCTACGATCCCTCAAATCCCGACTGGGTTGAAATTCCCGGAGCTGATTCATCCATTCTGGATCCTGATACCGTTTTTCAGAATACTTATTTCATTCGCCTGAGCCGCCGGCACGGGTGCACCGATTACCCCGGAGTGTCCAACATGGTCTCTGTCACACTGTCCAACACCCTCAGTATTGATACCCTGATTTCATTCTCGCCAACCTGTTTCAACGGTGATGACGGCGCTATCTCGATGGCTGTTTCCGGGGGCGCCACACCGTATGCCTATTTCTGGTCCAACGGCATTGGCGATGTAGAAGACCCCCAGGGGCTCAGCCCCGGCACCTACTACGTCACCATCATGGACCCCCTGGGCTGTTCCATAAGCGATAGCATAGAAGTGGACAATGCGCCAGAGATGGAGGTGTTTTTCTCAGTGGTAGCGGAAAGTTGCCTCGGCGCCAATGACGGCGCCATAGGAGTTGACAGTGTGGGCCTGGGTGTGGGGCCATTCAGCTATGTTTGGTCGGACTCGCTGGCGCAAACCAGCCAGTACCTCAACGACCTGCCACCGGGAAACTATACCGTTACAGTGACCGATGCCAATGGCTGTACCACAGCCCAGACAGCATTAGTTCCCTTCGGCAATGCTTTGCAAGTGACGGTAGAGGCAACCGCTCCCGGTTGTTTTGGCGAAGCAAACGGTTCGGCCACAGTGGTTACGGTAAGTGGAGGGCTTTCCCCATTCCAGTTTGCCTGGAACGACCCACAGGCACAAACCACGAAAACAGCCACCGGGCTGAGTGCCGGAGACTACAATGTGACCGTCACCGATACACTTGGGTGTACAGGTTCCGCAACCGTCAATGTACCCGAGGGTGTGTTGATCGAAACCACGGTAGTTTCCAGTGATGCCCTTTGTTTCAACAGTCCAAACGGCTCTGCCACCGTATCAGCAACCGGAGGCGCAGAACCTTATACCTACCAGTGGAGTGATGTGCTGGCGCAAACCACCGCCACAGCAGTGAACCTCGCTCCCGGAACCTATGAGGTTACCGTCACAGACTCAACCGGCTGCTCGGTAGTTGACACGGCCATGATCCAATCGCCGGCACCAATTGAAATCGAATTGAGTGCCACACCTGCTTCCTGTGCCGGTGGCTCCGATGGCGCTGTGAGCGTTTCCATCGTTTCCGGGATAAACGGACCGTTTATCATTCAATGGAATGACCCCGGCAACTCTACTGGCAATGTTGTGAACGGCCTGCCGGCTGGCACCTATTTCGTCATCGTTTCCGATACCATGGGTTGCGCAGCGACGGGGTCGGTAGAGGTGACAGAACCTGCTCCCATCGTGCTTTCCTTCGCTTCGCAACCAGCGAGTTGCTTCAACAGCAGCGACGGCTCGCTGGAGGTAAGCGCCAGCGGCGGCACCACCGGCACGCCCGGTGTTTACCAGTACGTCTGGGATGCCCCCGGCAACCCTGCAGTTGCCGTACTGGATGATGTAAGCCCCGGAACCTATTCGGTGACCGTTACCGATGACAATGGCTGTACGGCAGTGGGTGCCGGCACCATTGACGCACCCGACTCTGTCAACATCAATTTCCTGCTTGCGCCTGTTTCTTGTTTTGGCGCCGAAGACGCTTCGTTAACGGCAGAGCTAACAGGCGGCCAGGCACCCTTCAGTTTTGTATGGAGTATTGCGGGTGCCTCAGATACAAGTTCCGTGGCCAACCTTGCCCCCGGTTCTTATTCACTCACAGTGACCGATGCCAATGGTTGCGCGGCGAATAAAACAATTGAAATAACAGAACCCGACCCACTTATTGTACTGACCGAAGCAGAAGATGTTTTGTGCCAGAGCGATGCCAGCGGAGTGGCCACTGCCAATCCGCAGGGCGGCACCGCCCCATACGGTTTCAACTGGTCTGATGGTCAATCCTCACAATCTGCCAGTGGCCTTGCTCCGGGTTCCTACAGTGTTACTGTCACCGACGCACACGGCTGCCAGAGCAGTGCCACTACGGTCGTGAATTACACTTCTGATTTTGCTGTTTCTGTCGTCGGAAATGACGTGAATTGTTATGCCGCTTCTGATGGTTCCGCAACGGCGGGTGCCACCGGTGGTGCGGCTCCCTATGCCTTTGCCTGGAGCAACGGCGATTCGACGAGCATTACCGCAAACCTCAGCGCCGGCACCTACACCGTTACCGTTGTTGATGCCCAGGGCTGCATTCTTGTTGACTCGGTGACCCTTGCTGAGCCGCCGTTGATGAGTTGTGTTGCGGAGGTTGTTTCCTCCATCACCACCTTCGGTGGCAACGACGGAGTGGCAACAGTGGCAACGACGGGCGGCACAGCTCCCTATTCCTACGCCTGGGACAGCGGCAGTGTGACGGACACCGCAATCAACCTGGCAGCAGGCACACATTCCGTAAGCGTTACCGATGCCAATGGTTGTACCTGTGTCACGCACATTTCACTGACAAACCCATCCAAAATCGGTGATTTCATTTGGAATGACCTGAACCAGAACGGCATTCAGGACCCTGGAGAACCTGGCCTTTCCGGTGTGTCTGTACACCTTACCGGTAATACTTTCGGCAGTGTGCCGGTAGATGAAACCACCACTTCTGATTCCAGTGGATATTACGCTTTTGACGGGCTCGAGCCGGGCTTTTACTACCTCCAGTTCGGCCTGGTGCCCAACTCGGTTTATACCTGGCAAAATGTCGGGGATGATGCCCTTGACAGTGACGTTGATCCTGCAACAGGTGAAACTGGAGGATTCCCGTTGGCTTCAGGCTACTTCAAACAGACCATGGATTGCGGGTTGATCGTACTGGACGAAGTGGTCAATGTGGGTGATTACGTCTGGCTGGACACCAACAGGGATGGCATCCAGGATTCCGACGAGTACGGCATTCAGGGGGTAACTGTCAAGTTGTATTCCATGCCTGGCGAGGTTTACCAGGGTAGCCGGGTGACGGATTTTCTCGGCCACTATCTTTTTGAAGATGTTCCTGCCGGTGATTATTTCCTGGAGTTTGCGTTGAACAGCCTGCCGAACGGTTACAGCGTTTCACCCAAAAACCAGGGTGCTGACGACAAGCTCGACAGCGATGCCGATCAGATCACCGGCCGCACTGATGTATTCAGCGTGCAGCCCTACACCCTGGACCTGCTGGGCTACGACATGGGCGCCTACAAGGATTGCGACAATGTTACCGATGGTGGGCTGGTAGGTTATGATGAAGACCTGTGCGGGTTGGGAGCTGATCCTTCCGAAATAGTAAGCCTTGCTCCTCCAACGGGCGGTTTTGGCGATATAGAATACCTCTGGCTTTACAGCTACATTCCGATTTACAATGGCCCCGGCGACCCGAATTGGACGCCCATTCCAAACTCCAACAATCCATCCTATGATCCCGGGCCGCTGTTGCAGTCAACTTACTACATCCGTTGCTCGAGGCGGCTTGGATGTACGGAATATCCCGGAGAAAGCAACATCATTTCCAAGGTCGTTCAGCCGTACCCATTGACCCAGATCATTGACGAACCCGGCACCTTGTGCGAAAATGAAGGCGGCCGTTTTGAAGCTGCCATCGCTGGTGGGGGCGCCACCTACGAGTGGGATTTCGGCCCCGGAGCTACACCTCAGAGCGCCAACACAAGGGTGGTGGACGGCGTAAGCTGGGCTGTTCAGGGTGTAAAAACCGTGACGCTGACAGTAACCCGTTTCGATTGTTCTTTGTCTGCCTCAACCACCGTGACGGTGAACAACTGTTTCCAGCCGCTCATCGTGGTGGAAGACCTGGAAGCCGTAATCAATGGAGCGCGCATCGAGCTGAGTTGGAGGGCAGACGCCAATTTTGACGAAGTGATCTATTTCGTACAACGTTCCGAAGACGGTGTTCAATTTGAAAACATTGGTGCATTGTCTCCACTGCATGCGCTGCCGGGAGGTGGATTTGAGTTCACAGACCTTAATCCGAAACTCGGCGACAATATCTACCGGATCAAATATGAATCATTGACCGAAGATGAATTCGAAGGCTATTCCGAAACGGCCTTGGTACACTACCAGCCGGATGGGGTTTCCATTGTGACGGCTTATCCAAACCCGACGAAGGGCAACCTGGTGGTTGAACTGCTGGAACCCAACGAAGATCAGGTGTTGGTTGAGATCACCACGCCCTACGGACAGGTGATGAAGCGCATCATGTGCCCCGGCTCCGTGGACAAACACCAACTGGACCTCAACGATTTACCCGAAGGGGTGTATCTGATCAGGGTGAAGCAAAGAGGATTTCGCGATTTTACCCACCGGATCGTAAAAATGGATCGGTGATCCATTCCGGGCAAGCATATACTTTTTCATTACATAGAACATTTGAGCAAGGCTGCCAATTTTGGCAGCCTTTTCGTTATCCTAAGAGGACAATGTGGAAAATGGAACCCCGGATGCTTTTCCGGAAAGTTTCATGAAAACATTCCTCGTGGGTAGCATCCCAGTATCTTTGTTGTTGCAACTGTGTCAGAATAAATAGCATGATGTTGCAACCTGAAATAACCAAACTTTCAACCCTTTAAACTCCAGAATTTTGAAAGAAAGAGTACTTATCACCGGCGCCGCAGGTTTTATCGGATCTCACCTCTGCGACCGCTTCCTGAATGAAGGATATCACGTCATTGGAATGGACAATCTGCTCACCGGCAGCCTTTCCAATATTGAGCATTTGTTCCCACGCGAAGACTTTGAATTTTACCACCACGACGTTACCAAATTCGTTCACGTTCCCGGTGAGATCAAATACATCCTGCATTTTGCTTCACCGGCCAGTCCGATCGATTACCTTCAAATGCCCATTCAGACGCTGAAGGTGGGTGCGTTGGGAACCCACAACCTGTTGGGACTTGCCAAAGCCAAAGGTGCCAGAATTCTGGTGGCTTCGACATCAGAGGTGTATGGTGACCCGCTCGTTCATCCGCAGGTGGAGGAATACTGGGGCAACGTGAATCCCGTAGGCCCCCGGGGCGTTTATGACGAAGCAAAGAGGTTTCTGGAGGCCATCACCATGGCCTACCATACCTACCACAAAGTGGAAACCCGCATTGTACGGATATTCAACACCTACGGGCCCCGCATGCGCGTCAACGACGGACGGGTATTGCCGGCGTTCTTCTCACAGGCCATTCGGGGCGAAGGACTTACCGTGTTTGGCGACGGTAGTCAAACCCGCAGCTTCTGCTATGTGGACGACCTCGTGGATGGCATATACCGCCTGCTGCTGAGCGACTACGACCAGCCGGTGAACATGGGCAACCCACAGGAAATAACCGTACTGGAATTTGCCAGTGAGATACTGAAACTCGTCAACAATCCTGAGGCACACATTGTATTCAAAGAACTGCCGGTTGACGATCCGAAACAACGCAAGCCGGACATCACCAAAGCGAGAACCATTCTCGGTTGGGAGCCAAAGGTGAACCGGGAAGAAGGCCTTGCCCGCACCTATGAGTACTTCAAACAGGTGGTCAAAACCGACAAAGAAGAAGTGACTGCCTGAGCAGTGCAATCGTTCACGGAATTAAAAAACAACACAATGGGAAAAAAAATCTTGATAACCGGAGGGGCCGGATTTATCGGCTCGCACGTCGTTAGGTTGTTCGTCAACAAATATCCGGATTACCGCATTTACAACCTCGACAAGCTCACCTATGCCGGCAACCTCGAAAACCTGAAAGATGTAGAAGACCGGCCAAACTACACTTTCATCAAAGGCGACATCAACGACGCTGCCTTCCTCGATGAACTTTTTGCGACCCACAGATTTGACGGGGTCATTCACCTTGCAGCAGAGTCACACGTTGACCGTTCCATTGCCGATCCGCTGGCTTTTATCAACACCAATATCATTGGTACCCTGAACCTGCTCAATGCTGCCAAAGACACCTGGCAGGGCGATGGCGAAGGGAAGTTGTTTTACCACGTTTCAACCGACGAAGTGTACGGCTCGCTGGGTGAGGAGGGATTTTTCGTCGAAACGACACCCTACGACCCGCGCTCGCCTTACTCTGCTTCCAAGGCCTCCTCTGACCACCTCGTCAGGGCCTATCACCACACTTACGGGCTGCCCGTTGTGATATCCAATTGTTCCAATAACTACGGGCCCAATCAGTTCCCGGAAAAGCTGATTCCGCTGGTCATCAACAACATCAAACACAACAAGCCACTCCCGATCTACGGCGACGGAAAGTACACCCGTGACTGGCTCTGGGTAATAGACCACGCAGAAGCCATCGAACTCATTTTCCACAAAGGAAAAAACGGTGAGACCTACAACATCGGCGGAAACAACGAGCGAAAAAACATCGAATTGGTCCATACACTGTGCGATATCATGGATGACTTGCTCGGGCGCCCTGCTGGTACTTCCCGCCAACTCATCAGCTTCGTAAAAGACCGCCCGGGTCACGACCGGCGCTATGCCATTGACGCTGCCAAACTCAAAAATGAACTCGGGTGGGAACCTACCATTTCACCCGAAGAAGGTCTCAGGCTCACCGCCCAGTGGTACCTTGCCAACGAACAGTGGCTCAACAACGTCACCTCAGGGGCTTACCAAAAGTATTACGAGTTGCAGTACGATGTGTGATGTGTTGAGGAGTTGAGGAATTGAAGAATCGTGGAATTGAGGAATCGAGGAATGAGTGCACTGCAAAAACCCCAATTCATTAATTCCGACGGAAATTTGAATGCTCACATGCCGGACGGAGTCCGGCTGGAAGAGGCACCGGACATCCCGAGTCCATCTCGGGAGGCGCCAGCAGTGACGCTGGTTCCGTCCCGAAATTTCTTCGGGATGTCCGGGACCATATCTTGTCGGACTCTGTCCGACTTATGTTCAGATGAAGTTACATCTTTCGACGAGGATGTAACTTTTTGCAGGGGACTCATTCCTCAGTTCCTCAGTTCCCCGTCTGGCCTGGCGCCAGCCGGACAGGCTCAATTCCTCAATTCCTCAGTTCCTCCCGATGCCTACTTTTGCGGCACTCACCAAAGATCAGAATTGTTCAATGGCAAAATTCCGAACCAGTCACCGTCGCAAGAACGCAGCCGGTGGAACCATCGTACGGATTGGCTTTTTCGCACTCATTGTGATCGTCTTTCTGTTTTCCTTCAAAAAATTTTCGGAACTGACCGGGGGCGATCCTGAACCGGTCATCCCGGACTACGAAAACCTCGAAGCATTTCCCGTTGACAGCATTTTCTTTCTTCCTTCGGTAAAATGCGGGGAAATAGTAACCCACCGCTACTATGCCCTCAGCTATTGTGAAGAACACGAATTGGCCGAATGGGTGGCCTATGAATTGTTGGGTGATCGCCTGCGGCAACCCTGGGTCAGGCGTACCAATAATTTTCGTGAGGACCCAAAAATCAAGACCGGAACATCGGACTCCGGGGATTTCCGAGGCCCGGAATTCGATCGGGGGCACCTGGTTCCTGCCGCTGATATGGCTTTCAACGACACCGCCATGTCGCAGACCTTTTTCATGAGCAACATCTCTCCTCAGCGGTCGGGATTCAACAAGGGCGTGTGGAGAGAACTGGAAGAGTTGACCCGTGACTGGGCCAAAAAATATGACCACCTGTATGTGGTTTCAGGGCCGGTTTTTACTTCCCGGAGTACCAGGCAGCTTGGCAAGAACGAAGTTTCAGTACCCGATGCGTTTTACAAGGTCTTGCTGGATTTAACGGAGCCCGAACTGAAAGGCATTGCCTTCCTCATTCCGAATAAAACCACGGACGTACCCCTTGAAGAATTTGCCACGTCTATAGATTCAGTTGAATCCGTCACGGGAATTGACTTTTTTTACAACTTGTTGGATCCAAGGCTGGAAAAAGCACTGGAGAGCCGCTTTGATACCGATCTTTGGCCCACCAACCCCAAAAAGTACCGGGTAAGGGTAAATTCCTGGAACAGACAGTAGCACAACACAACTCAGAACCAATGGATAAGCGAGAAAAGTTCATCGAAGAAATCACAAATGGTTACACCTTCAAAGGGCCCAGCATTACCCTTGGCGGGGCAATGCTGGATAAAGAGGCCATCACCAATTTACTGGTAAAAGTGCCGCTGAAGACCTTCAACCGGCACGGACTCATTGCAGGGGCCACCGGTACCGGTAAGACCAAAACCCTCCAGATCATCGCTGAGCAACTCTCTGCGGCCAGCGTTCCGACCTTGCTCATGGACGTGAAAGGGGACCTCAGCGGCATTGCCATGCCCAGCCCCGGCCACCCAAAGATTGATGAGCGCCACGAAAAGATCGGAATACCGTTCTCGCCATCCGGCAGCCCGGTGGAGTTTCTGACCCTGAGCAATGAAAAGGGAGCCAGGCTCCGGGCCACCGTATCTGAATTTGGCCCCGTTCTGTTCTCCAAAATCCTTGGCCTGAATGACACGCAGGGTGGGGTGGTAGCAGTGGTGTTCAAATATTGTGACGACAGACAACTGCCATTGCTCGATCTGGCAGATTTCAAAAAGGTGCTGCAATACGTTGCTGACGAAGGAAAAGAAGAATTTGAAAAAGAGTACGGACTGATTTCCACCTCATCGCTCGGCTCCATCATGCGCAAAGTGGTGGAACTGGAGCAGCAGGGAGCAGAGCTGTTTTTCGGCGAACGGTCTTTCGACGTGAACGACCTTTGCCGTTTTGACGAAGAGGGCCGGGGCATCGTATCCATCGTCCGTTTGACCGACATCCAGGACCGGCCGAAGCTGTTCTCGACCTTCATGCTACAGATGCTGGCAGAGATCTACGCCACCTTCCCCGAAGAAGGTGATTCCGACCAACCCAAACTGGTGATGTTCATTGACGAGGCACACCTCGTTTTTGACGAAGCTTCCGATGCACTGCTGGATCAGATCGAGGCCATAATTAAGCTGATCCGCTCGAAAGGTGTCGGCATTTTCTTCGTAACGCAGAATCCGGCAGACATTCCTTCCGAAGTGCTCAGTCAGCTTGGCCTCAAAGTACAGCATGCACTGAGGGCTTTTACGGCCAAAGACCGCAGGGCCATCAAACTGGCCTCTGAAAATTACCCGCTCACGGAATTTTACGACGTTGATCAGTTGCTGACCGAACTGGGTATTGGAGAAGCACTCATCACCGCTTTGAATGAAAAAGGAATTCCCACGCCATTGGTGCATACCCTGCTGCGGGCTCCGCAATCCCGGATGGATGTGCTGACGGACCAGGAGATTGACGACATCGTCCGGCGCTCCAGACTGGTCAAGAAATACAATGAGGAAATCGATCGTGAGAGCGCTTACGAAATACTCCAGGAAAAAATAGAGGCTGCCCAGGAAGAAGAAAACCAGAAGGTGCTGGAGGAGCAGCAACAAAAAGCCCGCAAAGTGAGCAGCCGCCGGGAAAAATCCACCATTCAAAAGGTGTTTGACAGCCCGACCACCCGGCAGATCGGCCGCACCATCGCCAGGGAACTTACCCGGGGATTGCTCGGAGCCCTGGGAATCAAAACCACTACCCGCCGGCGCCGCTCCCGACGCCGGAAGAGGAGCTCGTGGTTTTGATCAACGGAGAAGGGTCACTGCCCCGGTCCTTACGATGATTTTGCCCGAAGGCAATTTGAGTTCCATTCTGTAAATGTAGGTGTCAGCAGCGGCCGGCTCGCCGCTATGTCTGCCATCCCACCCGGTGGCGCCGGTGGAACGGTGCACCAGTTCACCCCAACGGTTCCATATTTTTAATGAAAGCAGTTCAACCCCGTCACCGGCTATTACCGGCCCAAAAGTTTGGTTGTATTCGTCGGAATTGGGCGTGAAGACATTGGGGATGTCAATCCTTATGGGCAGCACCACGAAAACCGAGTTGATGGTCTTTTCGCAGCCGTTGCTGTCGGCAACTGTCAATGCAACCTCATAGCTGCCTTCCGAATCCGGGATAAACAGGATGGAATCTTCGTTCGAGATCAGCGGCTCATTCCAGTTGAATTCGAGCCCTCCGGGCAATGTGTCAGGTTTTATGAGCAGTTCCATTCCCAGGTAAACCGTGTCATCCGGCACCAGTTCAATCCCCTGGACCGGCAACTCACCCAGCCACTCCACCATCACCGTATCTCTCACCTCGAAACAGCCTGTGTCATCCTGAAAAGTTGCAACAAAGATGTTGGTTCCGGCTTGTGGCACCGGACTGTACGAGTTGCCGGTTATCGAATCAGGTAGCCAGAGGAAATTCCCATTGCTGTTTGCGGAGGCCGTTAGCGCCACCGGATTGAGCCCACATACCAGTGTATCCGGGCCGGCAGAAACGAGCGGTTCTTCGTAAAAACCAACCGTGGCAAACAAGGTATCGGTTCGGCACAGGGATGTGATCACCACCGAAAAAGTCTGACTGCTGTCGGGTTCCGCAATTGCCTTGGGGCAGTAAATGCACGACAGGACATCTTCGGAAATCCACTGGTAATACAAGCCACCGGAGGCCCATAGCCGGACGCTGTCGCCCGGACAGATGAGCGTATCCTGGATAGCCGAGGGCTCCATCATGGATTCACCAAGAACGCCGTTGCCGGTTGCTGAAAAATCAATGGACACCGCGCCATTGGCCAGCCCACCGCCCCAGTCATTCACCAGCACCAGGTACCATTCGCCGGGCTGCACCTCCAGGGGGGCCACGAAATCATCCCCGCTGGCGTCCTCGCAAAAGTCCGTTACGGGAATGTTCAAAACGGGGTGTATTGCAGCAAGCCCTGTGGGTTCTTCGCCTGCGGCAAATGAACTCCGGACAGGCTGAGAGCCAGCAGCAATTATGCAGAGAGAGTCTTCTGTGGAAACCGGGCCCCATATCTGGAAATCGAGGTCCGTGGCAGCCTGGGCGTTTTGTGCAGAGAGGGTGAAGGCGAATTGCCCGGCACTGGCTGCCCTGAAAGAAAACCAGGTGTAATTGAGCGGAAAGGAGCCATCCCAGCAGCCATTGTTTACACCGTTCTGGATGAAACCCGGATCGCCTTCGCCTGCGGCAATGCGCAGGTCGTTGATGATTTCAGAACAACCGTTCATAGAAATGGCCTGTCCGCAGTTTGCCGAAGGAGGAAAAACAACGGGGCAGTCAAGCCTTTCAACAGCGAGGTCAAAATCGGTACAGGCAATGGCGTTGTCAACCACCAGGTAATAGGTTCCCGGCCAGGGCAAAAACACCGATTCGATGCTGACGTCGCTTGTTCCCGGAACTCCACCGGCCTGTGCCAGGCAAGTGTTGGCGGTATCCGGGCATCCGTAATAGACCCCCATGCCCGTGCCCTCCATGACATTGGTCAAGGCAATGGAGATACATTCCTGTCCGTCTGATTGGTAAGCAAAGAACAGGTCTTCAGTTGCGAGGAAAAGGCTGTTGGAACAGGGGCTGGTAGTGAGGTCGTTGCCGGTGTTGCAGGTACTTGCACTTTGAATGCCGAATGGCAGCGCAATGGGTGTCGGATTGTTGCAATCGCTGTCCTGGCTGTAAAGGGAATTGCCCAGCGCAATTGTGACGATGAGAAGGATAAACCGGATGTTGTTCATTGCTGCAAATATACCTTCCTCACCAGGTGATTTCATCGCGGATTGTTCACGGGAGGTTGAGAGGGGTTGGAGAAGTTGAGAGAAGTTGAGAGAGGATGAGAGAAGTTGATTCCATATCAGGTTGCAACTTTCAGTTGCGGCCTGAATTCATCACACGGTTTTTTTTCTCTCACAGAGCCCACAGCGGGCACAGAGAAAAACCCTCGTGGGCACTGTGGTCCGTGTGAGGCATTCAAGGGTTGAGAGGGGTTGAGTGCCACGATTACCAATCCAGGGAAAGGATTGGCAAACGTGGAATCAGTTCCTCAGTTCCTCCCCCGATGCCGATAACTATCGGCACGGGGCTCAATTCCTCAATTCCTGAGTGCACTGCAAAAAGTGGTATTCTCGTCAAAAGAGGTTATTCCTTCTGGAAAAATGTCGGACAGAGTCCGACAAGATATGGTCCCGGACATCCCGAAGAAATTTCGGGACGGAACCAGCGTGGTTGCTGGCGCCTCCCGAAATCCTTCGGGACGTCCGGTGCCTCATCCAGCCGGACTCTGTCCGGCATATAATTATTCAAATTTCAATTGGATTTAATGAATTGGGGGTTTTTGCAGTGGACTCATTCCTCAGTTCCTCAGTTCCTCAGTTCCTCAATTCCTCAGT
>JALWSS010000098.1 GCA_026993525.1 Saprospiraceae bacterium | reverse complement strand
AAACAAAGTCGGCTCACTATAGGGTGTACTTCGTCTATACATGAATCTTCTGTTTTGCTCGCGAAAAATACCAAATTTTGTTTGCTTGTCATAATGAAATAGGGGTTTTTGCAGTGCACTCAGGATTTGAAGATTTGAAGATTTGAAGATTTGAGGATTTGAGGATGTGAGAGCACTGCAAAAAACGCCCTTGTTCGTTTAGAGAAGTTGAGAGACCTGCCTGGCAGCAGACAGGGGTTCCGCTAGGTCGCTCCTAAAGCTCTATAAACCAAAGTTCTAAAACAAACCTAATTTCTCTAAACATACTGAACTTGTAGGCAACTTCAATTGAAAATGACTTTTTGCAGAGGACTCAGTTCCTCCCCCGATGGCTATCGGGGCTCAATTCCTCGATTCTTCAATTCCTCGATTCTTCAATTCCTCACTTCCTCACCAACAAACATTATACATTTTTCAAATAAGTTTTACCTTGCGAGTTCTAACTGAAAAACGCGAATGAACCAGCACTCCTCATCTTCAGGGTCTTTGCCTTCCCAAACCGATATTGTTTCTCTGGCAAAGCAGTACGTTCTCAACCTTTTCAACCAGAAGAACAACTCCAGGTTGGTGTACCACACCTACAGGCAAACCACGGAAATAGCCCGGATGGTCAACGTCATTGCCGAAGCAGCCGGTGCTCCCCGCACCGACTGGGAGACGGCCGAGCTGGCCGCCTGGTTTGTGAACGTGGGCTATCTGCTCAACTACAAACGGCCGGCGCAAAAAAGCATGGAAGTGGCCGACAAATTTCTCAGTGCCTATCAGTATCCGGAAAAAAGAAAGCAGGCCTTCCTGGACACACTCAAAGAAGTGTTGCATCACAAGCCCGCCGAAAGCGCCCCGGCTCAGCTCCTGTCTGATGCCATGCACGCCGTGGAATACGGTGAGGATTTCTTCCGCAATGCCCCGCACCTGCAAGCCGAGCGTGAGCTGCTGTTGAAGCTGCATTACAGTCCCGAAGAATGGAACCAGTACCTGCTGCAGCAACTCATGGATGTGCGCTTTTTTTCGGCTTACGCCAAGGTACATTGCGAGCCGCTGGCCGCCAGCCACCTGGTGCAGTTGAAAGACAAGATCGAAGCGCAGAAAAAGGCCAACAAAAAGCGGTTTGAGGAACGGAAGAAAAAAGAAGAGAATACCCAGACGGCCACCGGCAAGGATGTTTCACCCGCTTCTTTCTGGGCCATCAACTACCACAACCACCTGCGCCTCTCCACCCTGGCCGACAACAAGGCCCATGTGATGATCGGCGTCAATGCCCTGCTGATAGCCCTGCTGATCGGCATGGCGCTGTATTCCGACGCCACCGACAACAACCCCGCCCTGCTCATGCCCGCTTTTCTTTTCGTCGCAACGGGATTGGCGTCTTTGATCTGCGCCGTGCTGGCCGTGAAGCCCCGCGTCACCTCTGCGGTACACGAAGCCACTCCCCTCGACGAGGCCAGGCGAAACCTCATGTTCTTCGGCAATTTCGTCTCACTTGAACCCGAAAAATTCGAGCAACTCCTCGGCGATGTGCTAAAGGACAATGCCCTGCTCCGGCACAATTTCATCTCCGACCTGTACCACCTCGGCAAGGTGCTGGACGAAAAGTACCGCTACCTCTCCTACTGTTACACAATTTTCCTGTTCGGTTTTGGCGCCTCGGTGCTGGCTTTCCTGGTGGTGCTGGTGGCGTGAGGGGAGGGGGCTGATCGTAGCAAGATCAAAAAAATGCCTGCATGGAATTTCCATACAGGCATTTTTCATTTCAGGTCTTCTCACCTGACGCTGAACTGCTCAATCCCTCGCCCCCATGTACCTGAGCACCAGGTAAAGCAGCATGACCAGTGAGGAAAGGGCTGCTGAGACGTAGGTCATGGCGGCCCACCAGAGGGCGTCTTTGGCACCGGAGTATTCGCTGCCGTAAGCCACACCGCTTTCATCCAGCCAGACCAGGGCACGGCGGCTGGCGTCGAACTCCACCGGCAGGGTGATGAAGGAAAACAGGGTGGTGATGGCAAAAGTGACGATGGCGATGAGCATGAGCTGTGGGAAACTCTGCAACAGCATGAAAGCTGCCAGCAGCAACCATTGCTGGGCCATGGCCGCCACATTGACGATGGGCACCAGTGCCGAGCGCAACTTCAGCCAGGCATAGGCCCGGGCGTGCTGCACGGCGTGGCCGCATTCGTGGGCAGCCACTGCCGCAGCGGCCACGCTCCGGCCCTGATACACCTCCGGGCTCAACGTAACTGTTTTGTTCACCGGGTTGTAGTGGTCGGTGAGAAAGCCCCGCCCCATCACCACTTTTACATCGGATATTCCGTAATGGCGCAGCATGGATTCGGCCACTTCGCGGCCGCTCATGCCGGAGCGCAAACCGATCCTGCTGTATTTCTGAAATTTGGACTTCAGCTTGTTACTGATGAAAAAGCCTACTACCGAAAGGCCTATTACAATGATGAAATAAAACATGTCCATTTTGAAGAAAGTGTTTGTTGTAAAGTCTATGGTAAACAAAGCGGCCACAAAAATAGATCATCCGAAACAATGTAGCCCATCTGTTTTTCGACGAAAGAAACACCACAAGTAACTGACGGGTTCATAGGGAGTAGGGAGTAGGGAGTAGGGAGTAGGGAGTAGGGAGTAGGGAGTAGGGAGTAGGGAGTAGGGAGTAGGGAGTAGGGAGTAGGGAGTAGGGAGTAGGGAGTAGGGAGTAGGGAGTAGGGTGTAGAGTTTAGGGAGTAGGGTGTAGAGTTGGGGAGGCGTTAGCTCGTTCATTCCTCATTCCTCCCCCGATGGCTATCGGGGCATCCCTCATCCCTCATCCCTCCCCCGATGGCTATCGGGGCATCCCTCATCCCTTTTATTTTCAGTGCTTTTGGATGTGGTTAACTCTCAAATTGTACTACCTTTGCGCCGCTTTTGCCGGAAGGTGAGATTTTGCCGAAGGTGAAAGGGAGTGTGAACCGGGTGTTTTCCCTTGATTTCAAAGTGATTGCGCCCTATTGTTTAACCTTTAAAAGCATTCTGTCAATGCTGGAAGAAAAGAATACCGAAAACGTTGAAGAAACTGCAGAGGAGACTGTAGATACTTCAGCAACAGAAGAACCAACCGCAAAGGTTGAGGAACCGAAAGAAGAAACTCCGGAAGAACCAACTGAAAAGGTTGAGGAACCAAAAGAAGAAGCTCCGGAAGAACCAACTGAAAAGGTTGAGGAACCGAAAGCGGAAACTCCGGAAGAACCAACCAAAAAAGTTGAGGAACCGAAAGCGGAAACTCCGGAAGAACCAACTGCTGAAACCGTAGAAGAAGTTGCCGATACGGCAGGGGAGGCTGAAGAAGAAGTGCCGGTGCCGCACAACCAGGAGGAAGAAATTGAGCGCGAAGACGTCAGCCTTGAAGAATTGGTTCAGCAGGATGACAACGAAGATTTCGACTGGGATGCCTCTGACAAATACGGCGAGGCCTATACCGAGGAAGAGCGTGAAAAACTCCTTAAGCAGTACGACGAAACGCTCACTGCCCTCAAGGAAAACGAAATCGTCAAAGGCCGCGTAACCGCCATCAACGACGGCGACGTACTGCTCGACGTCAATTTCAAATCAGACGGACTGGTTTCTCTGGGTGACTTCAAAGACATGCCCGACCTGAAAGTGGGCGATGAAGTGGAGGTTTACGTTGAGAAGCAGGAAGACGAAAGGGGCCAGTTGGTACTCTCACGACGCAAAGCCAAGCTGTTGCGTGCCTGGGAAGCCATCAGGGATTCCTACGAGAACGGAACCGTTATCAAGGGTACCATCATCCACAAGACAAAAGGTGGTCTCATCGTGGACTGTGGCGGGCTGGAAACCTTCCTGCCCGGCTCTCAAATTGACATCAAACCCATCATTGACTACGATCAGTTCGTCGGCAAGACCATGGAGTTCAAGGTGGTCAAGATCAACGAGCAGATCAAAAACGCTGTGGTTTCGCACAAGGCCCTCATCGAGAGCGACCTCGCCGAGCAGCGCGAAGCCATCATTGCCAGCCTCGAAAAAGGCCAGGTACTGGAAGGTCTGGTCAAGAACATCACCGACTTCGGTGCCTTCCTCGACCTCGGTGGCGTGGACGGCCTGTTGTACATCACCGACATTTCCTGGGGCCGCATCAGCCACCCGAGCGAGGTGCTGCAGCTCAACCAGAAGATCAACGTGGTGGTGCTCGATTTCGACGAAAACAAGAAGCGCATCTCACTTGGCCTGAAGCAACTGCAACCCCACCCGTGGGATGAGGCAGCCAAAAACATCAAAGAAGGCGATGTGGTGAAAGGCCGTGTGGTGAATGTGGAAGATTACGGCGCATTCCTGGAAGTGATGCCGGGCGTTGAAGGCCTCATCCACATTTCTGAAGTTTCCTGGAGCAACCAGCAAATCAACGCCAAGGACTACTTCACCGTCGGTCAGGAACTGGACGCCAAGGTCGTTTCCATTGACCGGGAAGACCGCAAGATGTCGCTCAGTATCAAACAACTCACCCCGGACCCCTGGGATACCATCGAGGAGCGCTTCCCGGTTGGCAGCCGCCACACCGTGAAGGTCAAGAACCTCACCCAGTACGGCGTATTCGTAGAACTGGAAGAGGGCATCGGTGGCATGATCCACATTTCCGACCTCTCCTGGACCAAGCGCTACTCACACCCCTCGGAGTTCACCAAAGTGGGTGAGGAGATTGACGCCATCGTGCTGGAGATAGACAAGGAAAACCGCAAGATCTCGCTCGGCCACAAGCAAACCGAGGAGAATCCCTGGGATACTTTCGAAACGGTGTTCCCCGTGGGTTCCTACCACGAAGGAACCGTTGTTCGCCGCGACGACCGTGGCGCCATCGTTCAGTTGCCGCATGGCCTGGAGGCTTTTGCCCCTGCCAAGCACCTGAAAAAAGAAGACGGCTCCATGGCACAGGTTGAAGACACCCTGATCTTCAAGGTGATCGAGTTCAACCGCGACGACAAACGCCTCCTCGTTTCTCACACCCGCTACCTGGACGACATCCGCCGCGAGGCCGATGAGCAGGTGAAGGAAGAGAAGCAGAAAGAGGTGAAGGAAACCCGCAAAGCGGTGCGCAAAACACAATCCACTGTGGAGCGCAGCACCCTGGGCGACCTGGACGCACTGAGCCAGATCAAAGAACAACTGCAGGAACAGGAAGCTCCCGCCGAAGAGGAGAAGCCCAAGGCCAAAGGCAAAAAGAAAGCTGCCAAAAAGGCCGAAAAACCTGCGGCCAAAAAGAAGGCTGACGAAAAGGCCGATGACAAGGCTGAAGAAAAAGCCGAAGAGGCACCGGCCGAAAACGCCGAAGCCACCAAAGCTGATGACAAGGCCGAAGACAAAGCCGAAAAGAAGGCCGACGAAAAGGCCGATGAAAAAGGTGAGTGATTCACCACAGGCCTGAGCCGGATCCTTCCGGCTGTGACCTGAATACCTGAACACCCGACCGGAGTCTTTTCCGGCCGGGTGTTTTTTTGTTCAGGAGGCCCCCCTTTGTCATCCTCCACAGGAGGATTATCTTCACCCCCATATTAAAAATAGAAGCCATGACCACCCCCACCCC
>JALWSS010000097.1 GCA_026993525.1 Saprospiraceae bacterium | reverse complement strand
AACTGAATGTTTAACTATCTGTAGTACAATCAACGACGCATCTCAAAAACCTAAAAAACCATTCAATCCCGAAGGCTTTCGGGACCAAAAAACATGGGTTCCTTCGAAAATGGGGGTTTTTGCAGTGGGCTCATTCCTCAGTTCCTCAGTTCCTCAATTCCTCATTTCCTCAGTTCCTCAGTTCCTCAGTTCCTCAATTCCTCATTTCCTCATTTCCTCAATTCCTCAATTCCTCAATTCCTCCACTGGTCTTTTGCCGTTACGGGGTTCCTCGTAGTTTCACCGCCTCATTTTTTTCTTCGTCAAAAATCAGGACCATGCACTTTGATTCACTCTGTGCCAGAGACCCGGAGGATCCCCGCACTACCCGGCCCCATGTATTGCCCATTTATGCCACTTCTTCTTATGCTTTCGAGTCGGCAGAGGAGGGCATGGAAATCTTTACCGGCAAGAAGCCCGGCCACGTTTACAGCCGTTACGGCAACCCGACCATTGAAGCGGTAGCTTCCAAAATAGCAGCCCTGGAAAGTGCCGGCACAGGTGTGGAAGCCGCAGCACTCTTGCTCAGCTCCGGACAGGCGGCCGTGTCAACCCTGGTGATGGGCAACCTCAAAGCCGGCGACAAAATTCTGACGCAAGGCAACCTCTACGGGGGCACCACCGAATTGTTCATCAAGCAGTTTGGCCCGTTGGGGATCGAAACCATCCTCACGGACTTGCACGACCTCAACCGGGTGGAAGAACTGGTAAAAAACGACGGCAGAATCCGGTTGATCTATTTTGAAACACCGGCCAATCCCACCCTGGCCTGTGTGGACATTGCTGCCCTCGCCGGCATAGCCGGGCAATACGGCCGCCTCAGTGCCATTGACAACACCTTTGCCACACCCTGCCTGCAGCAGCCCCTGGCGCTGGGGGTGGACTATGTGCTGCACTCCACCACCAAATTTCTCAACGGGCACGGAAATTCCATCGCCGGGGCCCTGGTGAGCCGCCACACCGCTCTGATGAAAATGGGCGGTGCCGTCTGGCAAAGCATGAAACTGGCAGGTACCAATTGCAACCCCTGGGATGCCTGGCTCATCAACAATGGCCTGAAAACCCTGGCCCTCCGCATGGAGCGCCACAGCAGCAACGCACTGGCTGTGGCCCGCTTCCTGGAGTCGCACCCGGCCGTGGAGCGGGTGAACTACTGCGGCCTGCCCTCACACCCCGACCACCAAATTGCGCAGCGACAGATGAAAGCATACGGCGCCATGCTCAGCTTTGAACTGAAGGGTGGGGTGGACGCCGGCATGAAATTCATGAACGCACTGAAGATGTGCACCATGGCCCCCAGCCTCGGAGATGTGGATACCCTGGTGCTGCACCCCGCCAGCAGCTCCCACCTCAACATTCCGAAAGAGGTGCGCCTGGCCAACGGCATTACCGACGGACTGGTGAGGATATCGGTGGGAATAGAGCACGCCGGCGACATCATTGCCGACCTGGAAAGAGCCCTGGAAACTGGCTGATCTGAACTTTTTCTTCGCTTCGCAACATGCACACAGGCGGATAATTGCCGGGACGTATTATCTTTAGTGCTTATTGATATGGGCCGTGCGCTCATCTGAATGATCCCTCTCACCCAACCCAGACACCATGTTCAGAAAACTTGCCGATCTGTTTTCAAATTTTTTTCGCTCACTCTTCGGAAAACGGGATCAGGACGTACCACTACCTCCGACACCCGGTGAACCCATGCTGGAAGACAGCCAGGACGTGGCCACGGATACCATCGTGACCATTCCCGTTGTGGTTCCGGATGTTGGCCCTTTTGACGACCCAGACAAAGATGCAGCCATTGACGGGCCACCTCCGACGGATGATGGCACTGCACCCGAGCCCCCACCGACTGACCCCGTTGATGATGGAGGTGAGCCGGATCCGGGCGCCACAGAGCCGGAACCTCCCGCTCACACGCCCCGCTTCCTGTGGTGCCTCGACAACGGACACGGGAAATTGCAGGCCGGCAAGCGCTCACCCAAATTCGAGCTGGACGGCGAAGAGGTGCAGTTTTTTGAATACGAGTTCAACCGGGACATCGTGAAGCGCATCATGAAGGCCCTGGACGAAAAAGGAGTGAAGTATTTCGATGTGGTACCGGATGTGGATGAAGTGGGCAGTTTTCTGAAAGAAAGGGTGGAGCGGGTCAACAACAAAGAATCAGACCTGCCAAAACTTTTCGTCTCAGTGCATTCCAATGCCGGCCCCGCCGCAGCCGGTGAATGGGTGTCCGACAGCATCAAAGGCGCTGAAACCTGGTTTGCCAACGGCAGCAAAAAGGGAAAGAAAATGGCCGAAATTTTTCAAAAGCACATCGTCGCAAATACCGGATTTGTGAACAGGGGCCTGAAATCCACCAAACAAAAACAACTCTATGTGCTCGTCAAAACCACCCCCCCGGCCATCCTCACCGAAAACGGCTTTTACAACAACGAAAAGGAAGTGCTGGAACTGATGAAAGATGAGTTCCGCCAGAAAATCGCCGATGCCCACGTGGCCGCCATCATGGAAATCGAGGAAAATGGGTTGGGTTAGCTCGTAGCTCCCCGATGCCGATAGCTATCGGCACGGGGCAGGTCCAAACCGTCAACCGTCAACCGTCAACCGCCAACCGCCAACCGATAACTGCCAACCGCCAACCGATAACCGCCAACCGTCAACCGCCAACCGCCAACCGATAACTGCCAACCGCCAACCGCCAACCGCCAACCGCCAACCGCCACAATCCTCAAAACCTCACCTTAACACCACCGAGCGCCATTCTGGGAAGGCCCGGGCGCAGGCCGGCCGGGTTTCGGGCCACGGCGTAGGCCTTGTCGGTCAGGTTGTTGAGGTTGAGGAACAGGGCCACTTCTTTGTTCAGTTGGTAGTGGGCGCTGAAATCAATCACTGTAAATCCTTTGATGAGTTCATTGGCAGGGATGCTGCCCTGGCCGGGAGCGGTGCGCATGTCGCTTTGGTAGCGTAGTTGCAGGTTGGTGCTGAATTTATTACAGCGGAATCCGGCTTGCAGGGATAGCTGGTGTTTGGCCAGGTAGGGCATTTCATCGCCATTGGCAACGGTGCCCCAGCCTTCGAATTCACTGTCGAAACTGTTGTGGAATTCTGCGTCGGTGAAGGTGTACGAGAGGTGGAGGGGCAGGCCGGGGCCTGATTTTTCACCCAGCAGGTCGTAGGTCACTTCCAGTTCCAGGCCTTTGGTTTGGGCGGCGCCACCGTTGAAGAGGTCGCCGGAACCGGTGCCACCGGCGGCTGCCAGGTCGGCGCCCAGCAGGTTGTCGTAATCGTTCATGAAAACCACGGCCTGGGCAGAGAGCACGTCTTTGCGGTAGCGAAGGCCGGCTTCGTAGTTGATGCTGCTCTCGGGCTGTGTGCCTTCTTTGGAGCCGGGAGGAGTAAACCCTTTGTGAATGCCGGCGAAGAAGGCTGTTTGCCGGTTCAGTTGGTAGGTGGCGCCCAGTCCGGGAATGAGCACATCCACCTGGTTGCTGCGTTCCGCAAGGTCGCTGCCGGTGCGGTCGGGGTCGTTTTTGCCATAGTCCTTTCGTGCCAGTTCGATGTTTTCAAAGCGCACTCCGGGGATGAAAGTCCACTGTCCGGTTTTCAGTTTGTACTGCAGGTAAGCGGCGAAGGCCGTGGCGGATTCTATGCGGTTGCTTTCGGTGCCGGGGGTGCCGGGCCGGGTCAGTTCCATCACGCCGTTGTCCATGCGGTAGGCGTCCACCCACTGGAAGCGGTCGAGTTCATCTTTGTGGAAGCGCAGGCCCAGGTCGAAAGTATGGGCATCGGAAGGCCGGAAGCCGAGTACGGTCTGAACGCCACGGGACTTGTAGTTGCGGTTGTTGGCTTTCACCTGGAGAGCTTCGTCGTTCTGGCTGGTTTCACCGTTTACGACGGAAAAAGCTTCGGCGTAGGTGACGGGGTCATCCAGCAGGGCTGCAATGCCCACCTTCTGACCTGTGCCATCCACCACTTTGTCCAGCTTGTACCAGTTGCGGTGAAACTTGTTGTAATAGGCCGTGGTGGTCAGGTCCAGTTTTGAGGAGAACCCGGCAAAGTGCTGCACGCTGTACTGCTGGTGTTCGGTTTTCATCAGGTCCATTTGGGAGCCTGCATAACGGCGGTAGGGAGTTGCTTCAAAATCCTGGTTGGTCAGGCCGAGGTAGGTTTCGTTGCTGGTTTCATTCGTTTGCCCGATTTTGAAGGTCAGGCTTTGATAGACGCCGGCGGAAGGCCCGGTGTTGAAGCGCAGTTTGGCCAGGTAGTCTTTTTTGTCGAAGCCGGTGGGGCCGTCGTTGTCCAGTTTTTTGTAGCCGTCGGAAAGCAGTTGGAAAGTTTCCACCATGTAGGCCACGTTGCGGTGGCTGTCGCCCACCAGGGCGTGCAGCTTGCGGGTGCCGAATTCTCCGGCCAGCAGGTCCACCTTTCCGGAAAAGCGGTCGGGAATGGCCGTGGAGATCAGGTTGATGGCACCGCCGGTGGTGTAGGGCCCGAAGCGCACCTGGCTGCTTCCTTTCAGTATTTCAACGGCCTGCATGCGGCCCGTGGTGGGGAAGTAGTAGGCGGCCGGTGCAGCATACGGTGCCGGTGCTGCCAGCACCCCGTCTTCCATCACGGTGATCTTGGCGCTCCGCTCTGTGCCGGAGCCCCTCAGCCCGATGTTTGGCCGCAGGCCGAAGCCATCTTCCTCCTGAATGTTGACACCCGGCACGGCGCCCAATGCCCGGTTGATGTCGGTGTAGCTGAAGGTCTCCAACTCCAGCGGCGACAGGTAATGCGCCGATCCGGGCACGTTTCTTAGGCCCCGCAGGCCGCCCGTCAGCGATACGCTGGCCACCACGGCCTCCGGCAGCCCCAGTACACTTTCCTCCAGGGCGATGTCGAAGTTCAGCTCTTCGCTGTTGCCGACGGTGATTTCTTTTGTGAAAGTTTTGTACCCAACGCTGGAGGCCACAAGGCGGTAGCTGCCTTCAGGAATGCCGGTGATCTTGTACAGCCCCCGGCTGTTGGTGATGTCGGCGTAGTTGCTGCCTTCCAGGAATACGGCGATGCCTTCCAGGGGCAGGTCTTCACCAGACAGGTGCACCTTGCCGGTAATGGTTCCAGATTGTGCATACAGTACTTGTGCGCCCGTCAGGCAAAGCAACAGGCAGAGCAGGTTTGTCGTCAGCTTCTTTCTCATGATGGAAAGTAATTTAGATTAAATTAAAATTACGCCGCAAAAGTAGCCGTTGACCCACCCCGGGGAAATACCGAATTCTGAGGAAAATGAAGGACTTGAAAACTGGGTAGGAGTACCTAAGGTTAGGTAGGGTGGGAGGGCACCGGCCGGAAGTCCGGCGCCAGCGGAGCCCTTACAGGCGCTAACTTCCGGTTAGCTCCTGTTTTCCTTTTAATGCTTAGCCGGCGGCCGGCTTGTCGGCCAACGGCTGGGAGGCCGCCACTTACATGCGTCAACGAGCAAAGCTCGTGACGAGCCGGAGGATTTTTGTAGTCAAACTGGAAGTAAATTTCAAAGAATGAACGGCCTGGTAACACTGTCAATGTAAAGCATTAGAAAAACAAAAAGAACTTCTCTGCTCGCCCAGAGCTCTGCTCTGTGGCGGAA
>JALWSS010000096.1:3782-20599 GCA_026993525.1 Saprospiraceae bacterium | reverse complement strand
CGTTGCCGAAGGCGATGAAAAAGGCATCCCTGTTTACGAAGAAAAAGCCGCTGAATACGGCCTGGCCGATCACGGCCTGAGCACCCACGCCGCATTTTTTGACTACGACAAAGACGGCGACCTCGACATGTACCTGCTCAACAATTCCTTCCGGGCCATCGGCAGTTTTGACTTTGAGGTGAACGAACGCCTGGAACGGGATTCCGTGGGCGGAGACAAGCTGTTTCGCAACGACGGAAACATATTTACCGACGTGAGTGAAGAGGCCGGCATTTACGGCAGTATCGTCGGCTTTGGACTCGGTGTCACCATCGGAGATGTGGACCTCGACGGCTGGCAGGACATTTACGTCTCAAACGACTTTTTCGAACGTGACTACCTCTACATCAACAACCACGACGGCACTTTCCGGGAAGAACTGCCACAGCAAATGGCCAGCATCAGCGCTGCCAGCATGGGCGCCGACTGCGCCGACGTGAACGGCGACGGCTGGCCGGAGATCTTTGTGACGGAAATGCTGCCACAAGACGAAGACCGCATCAAAACCAAAACCACCTTCGACAACTGGAACCGCCTCCAACTCAGTATCAAAAGCGACTACTACCGCCAGTTCACCCGAAACATGCTGCAACGAAACAACGGCGACGGCACCTTCAGCGAAATCGGCCGCCTGGCCGGCGTGGAAGCCACCGACTGGAGCTGGGGCGCCCTGATCCAGGATTTTAACAACGACGGCCACAAAGACATTTTCGTCGCAAACGGCATCTACCAGGACCTCACCGATCAGGATTTCCTCCAGTTCATCGCTGCCGATGAAACCAAAAAAGCCGTCATCAGCCGCGAGGGCGTGGACTTCCGAAAGTTGGTGGAGTTCATCCCCTCCGAGCCCGTGCCCAATTGCATCTTCGAAAACACCGGCAACTGGGACCCCTCCGACACCTCCTTGCAGCGCCCCTTCGTGAACCGGGCCAAAGACTGGGGCATCGCCAAACCGGGCTTCAGCAACGGAAGCGCCTACGCCGACCTGGACAACGACGGCGACCTGGACCTGGTGGTGAACAACCTCAACATGCCGCCTTTCCTCTACCGCAACAACTCTGAAATCTTCTACCCGGAGCGCAACTGGCTTGGTTTGACCCTCCGGGGCGAAAGCCCCAACACCTACGCCGTGGGCGCAAAGATCTTCGCCTGGGCCGCCGGCAGTTGCCACTACCTGGAGCACAACCCCATCCGCGGCTTTGAATCATCCATGGACTACCGGGCCCACCTCGGACTGGGCACAGCAACGAAAGTGGACAGCCTGGCGGTGATCTGGTACTCCGGAAAAATAACGCACCTGACCGACGTGCCGGTCAACCAGCAACTGACACTGCGTGAGCAGGATGCCGTTGCCGGAACCTCTCCCGACACCCCGGGAGGTGAAGCATACCTGGCCATGTGCAGGCAAAAATCCGGCACCGGCAATCCGTTGTTCCGGGCTTCTTCTTCGCTGGCGCAATGGCGGCACAAGGAAAACCTGTTCGTGGACTTTGACCGCGACCGGCTGATCTACCACATGATCTCCACGGAAGGGCCCAAAATTGCCGCAGGCGATGTGAATAGCGACGGCCTGACGGATGTCTTCTTCGGCAATGCCAAAGACAGCCCTGCCGCCCTGTTCATACAACTGCCGGGAGGTAAATTCCGGCAATCAAACCAGCAACTGTGGCAAGAATCTGCCGGCTCCGAAGACCTCGGCTCCACCTTCTTCGATGCCGATGGCGATGGGGACCTCGACCTCTATGTGGCCAGCGGCGGCAATGAATTTTCGGCCGGCAACTTCGCCCTCAAAGACCGGCTCTACCTCAACGATGGCAAGGGCAACTTCACCGACTCCAAAACCGTTCAGCCGGCGGGCAGGCTGGAAAGCAGCAGTTGCGTCAAAGCCGCCGATTATGACGGCGATGGAGACCTCGACCTCTTCGTGGGGGTGCGCGTGGTGCCTTTTTACTACGGCGTTCCGCCAAACAGCTACCTGCTCCAAAACGACGGCCGGGGCAACTTCACCGACGTAACCGACGAACTGGCCCCCGCGCTGCGAAAGGTGGGCATGGTAACCGACGCCGTCTGGATGGACGCCGACGGCGATGGCGATCAGGACCTGGCAATAGCCGGGGAATGGATGCCGGTGAAACTGCTCAGAAATGACGGGGGCAAACTCACCGAACACCCCTACCCTGCCCTCAATCAAACCAGCGGTTGGTGGAACTGCCTCGAAGCCGCCGATGTGGACAACGACGGCGACCTGGACCTCATAGCCGGCGGCCATGGCCTCAATTCCAGGTTCCGGGCCTCGGAGGAAAAACCCATCTCCTGTTACATCAACGACTTCGACCAAAACGGATCGGTCGAACAAATCATCTGCCAGTACAACGGCGACAAATCATACCCGCTGGTGCTGCGGCACGATCTGATATCCCAAATGACCGAAATGAAAAAGAAATACCTCAAATACGAGAGCTACAAAGGCCAGACAATCGAAGACCTTTTCACCCCGGAGCAACTTCAGAACAGCATCGTTCACGAGGTGGTGCGCCTCCAAAGCAGCCTCCTCATCAACGACGGCAAAGGCAACTTCCGGGTGCAAAACCTGCCCATGGAAACGCAACTCTCCCCCGTTTATGCCATCCTCCCCCATGACTTCGATGGCGACGGAAATGTGGACCTGCTGCTCGGCGGCAACCTGCTGAACGTAAAACCCGAAATGGGCCAGTACGACGCCAGCTTCGGCTGCTACCTGAAAGGCAATGGCGACGGCACCTTTACCTGGCTGCCACCAGCACAAAGCGGCATCAAAATAAGTGGAGAAATCCGGGATTTTGCGTTGGTGAACAGTGGAAACCGCAAACGCTTGCTGGTGGCCCGGAACAATGACTCGCCGGTGGTTTTTAGAGTAGGGAGTAGGGAGTAGGGAGTAGGGTGTAGGGTGTAGGGTGTAGGGTTTGGAGGCGCTAGGTCTTTTCATTCCTCATCCCATTGTAGAGACGTTGCACTGCAACGTCTTAATCCACCGCAACGTCTTAATCCACCGCAACGTCTTAATCAGTAGGTGTAAGACTTAACAAAATGAGCGACAAAAAACTGAACCATGAAATACCTGATCTTTTCTTTGTTTGTGGTAATCGGTGCATGCTCCCAACCTGCAGATGGGGAGCAGCAACAGACCGACAACGGAGCATCTGAAACACCGGAGCTCATTTGCAAAGAAGTCCGCAATGCCGATGAGAATCCGGAATCACCCCTCAGCGAAGTGTATGTAAAATTGGGGGACTATCAACTGAAAGTGGCCGATGTCACCATTTGCATGAGCATGGATACCAGTGAATACGCTTCGCAAAACATCCCCGACACGGCGCTGTCGGCAGTGGGTGGCTGGTGGGCCGGCGCAGGAGATTACTTCTTCCTCATTGCCGACGGTGATAAATACCGGGTGATGCACAAAGCCGTGGACGAAGCCATGGAAACTCCCGCCGAATTTGAAACGGTCATGGTGCTCTCTAAAGAAGGGGAAATCGTTGCACCACAGTGATCCAGGGATGAGGAATGAGGAATCAGGGATGAGGGATGACCGGATGGTGGTTCAATCGCCCCTTTCCTAATTCATCCCTCATCATTCATCCCTCATCCCTCATCCCTCAAACTTGCTCTTCCACCTGTTTCAAAGCGCCGGTGGCTTTTTCTTTGAGGAGCAATTTGCGGGAGCCATCGGGCATCACTTCGGCTTTGAGCAGCCAGTGGTTTTCGTCGTATTCCACTTCTTTTTTAGTCTGAACTTCTTCGTCGGAAAGTCCTCTCCATTCTTTCAGTTCAATGGGTTCCCAACGTTTTGATTTTGCGGAGCGATAGGCCGCATCCATGATGGCATTGACGACATATCCGTCGTAAAATGTTTCCATGGGTTGCCGGCCCTGCTCGATGCTGTTGAGCATATCGGTGAACATGTGGTTGTAGCCCAGTGCATTTACTTCATCGCCCACGGGGAAGAGCCATCCTGTGCTGCTTTCGGCTTTTTCAGCCACATAGCCTTTGTTGCCGGGTGCTGTGAACATTTCATAGCCGGTGCGCAGGAAGTGGTTCAGCCAGATGGTGCCGTCTGTGCCCATCACTTCGTCACGGAGGTCCATGCCACCCCGGAAGCTCCAGGCCACCTCAAACTGTCCGATGGCACCGTTGGCGTAGCGCACCAGGCCGATGGCGTGGTCTTCGGCCTCGATGGGTTTCACCTGGGTGTCGGCCCAGCACATGACCTCAACGGGGCGCACTTCTTTGCCGATGAAACTCCGTCCGATTTCAATGCAATGGCAACCGAGGTCAACCAGAGCTCCGCCGCCGGCCTTTTCGATGTCCCAGAACCAGGGGCTGTGCGGGCCGGGGTGCGTTTCCCGGCTTTTGGCCCAGAGCACCCTGCCAATGGCCCCCTGGCGGACGCTTTTCATCGAGCTGAGGGTTTTGGGGGTATAAACGAGGTCTTCGAGGTAGCCGGCAAACACGCCGGCTTTTTCCACGGCCTGCACCATGGTCCAGGCTTCTTCGGCGTTGCGGGCCAGGGGTTTGGTGCACATGATGGCTTTTCCGGCTTGCGCAGCGGCCACGGCGGCGTGCGCATGCTGGTTGTTGCGCAGTCCGATGCACACCACCTCCACATCCGGGTGGCTGACGGCTTCGTGCAGGTCGTTGGTCCAGTTGGGTATGTCGTGTTTCTTCGCAAATGCGGAGGCCCGGTCCGGGGTGGTAGAATAAGCCATGACAACCCGGTCGCAGTTTCGGCCTCCGTGAAGGGCCGCCACATAAAAGTCAGCGATGAAGCCCGTGCCGAGCATTGCTATTTTTTTCATAGTTCATTTTTGATTCAAAGATGAGCCGGCGGGCAATTGCCATTTTACCGAAGGAAAAGGCCATGCCGTACGGGCCAAAATACAAAGCGCCTGCATTTGATAAAGTCCATGTGGACTTTTTTTCAAATTTTCGCTGCATGGAAAATGCACAGACTGAACAAGTGGAAAAGATACCCGTCAGTGCCGTGATCATTTGCCGCAATGTGGCCCGCACCATCGGTCCCTGTGTGGAGGCCCTGACCAAAGTGACCGATGAGGTGCTGGTGCTGGACAGCGACAGTGATGACGGCACCCTGGAAATATGCAGGGAATACGGTGTCAGGCTGGTCAATCAACCATTTTTGGGTTATTCAGCCACCAAAAATATCGGGAACGAAATGGCCCGTTACGACTGGATTCTCTCCATTGATGCCGACGAGGTGTTGTCAGATGAGTTGATTGCTTCGCTGCGCAATGTAAAGCCCGCACCCGGCACCGTTTACGCCCTTGACCGCCTGACGAATTTCTGCGGCAAGTGGATCCGTCATTGCGGCTGGTATCCGGAATGGAAAGTGCGGCTCTTCAACCGCAATGAGGTATTCTGGAAGGATGAATTGGTTCACGAGACCCTGCACATTCCCAAAGGGCATAAAATTGTACGGCTTCCGGGCAAGCTCCTGCACTATTCATTTGCCGACGAGAAAGACCACCGGCAACGGATGGAGAAATACGCCCGCCTGGGTGCCGAAGACCTGTACCGCCGTGGAAAGCGCCCCCCGATGTGGAAGAAATTCCTTTCACCCCCTGCCCGCTTCGTCAAAACCTACTTTCTGAAACTGGGTATCCTGGATGGCAGGGCCGGCTGGCTCATCAGCAGGCGAAATGCCTGGATGGTTTGGAAACGCTACCGCTTGCTGGATGAAATGTGGAAAGATGCGGAACCTCAGTCAACGGGCCAGTAAGGCTTCGTTGATCCTCCTGACCAGGCCCGGCCCCTGGTAAATCAGTCCGGTGTAAACCTGCACCAGGGTGGCCCCAGCCTCCAGTTTTTCCAGGGCATCCTTCGCTGAAACTATCCCGCCAACGCCGATGATGGGCACGCTGTCGCCCAGGTTTTTCCGAAGGTAACGAATAACGTGGGTGGCGGCTTCCCGGAGCGGCCTCCCGCTCAATCCACCCGGGCCAATTTCGGCCACTTCTTTTTCCGGTGTTCTGAGCCCGGCCCTTCCGATGGTGGTATTGGTGGCAATGACCCCTGCAATGCCCGTTTCTTTGACGATTGCAACGATGTCATCCAGTTGAGAGGGGTTGAGGTCCGGTGAGATTTTTAGCAGGATGGGTTTGGGAACAGCTTTTCTTTTATTCAGTTCCTGTAAATGATCCAGGAGTTCGGACAGGGGTTTTTTGTCCTGCAAAGCCCTGAGGTTGGGTGTGTTGGGCGAACTGACGTTTACGACGAAATAGTCAACATAAGGAAAAAGAGCTTCGAAACACTTCCCATAGTCCGCAACGGCTTGCTCATTGGGAGTCTCTTTGTTTTTCCCGATGTTTCCACCAATGATGAGATTGGCCGGTTTGCCTTTTTTGAGGCGCCTGACCATGGCCTCAACCCCGTCGTTGTTGAAGCCCATGCGGTTGATCACGGCATCGTCTTGCGGAAGGCGAAACAGTCGGGGTTTCGGGTTGCCGGATTGTCCCACCGGTGTTACGGTTCCAATTTCGATGAACCCGAATCCCAGGTTTGCCAGGGCACGGAAATGCTTGCCGTCTTTGTCAAAACCTGCGGCCAGTCCTACCGGATTCGGAAAATCCAAACCGAACACCTTGCGGCGCAGCCGTGAGTCATTGACACAATACCATTTGCGAAAAAGGGATTTGGTGCCGGGAATGGCAACGGCAAAATCCAGGAGCTTCAATGTGAGCTTGTGGGCCGTCTCCGCCGACAAGCTGAATAAGAGGGGTTTTAGTACTTCGTACATTCGGAGCGGGTTTCTCGGTGATCACAAAAGCGCCCAAATATACGTTTGTAATCCGAATAATTTCAACACTGCCAGCAAAACAATTGCCACCAAAAGCCGATAAGCCCAGGCATTGGCTTTGGGGCTGTTGGAAGCGTAATGGGCAGTCAGCCAGCCGCCGGTTGTTTGCCCCACGGCCATCAGAAGGCCGATCTTCCAGTCAATCAGCCCGTGAATCTGAAATACGATGATCACCAGCAAGGTGTACAAGCCCACCACAAATGATTTCAGAACATTGGCATCCAGCAAGCTGTACCTGGCCAGCAACACCATCACCGCCAGAAAAAAGATGCCCATTCCCATCTGAATAAAGCCCCCGTAAAAGCCCAGGGCCAAAAAGGCCGGTATGGTGACCCACCTGGGTGGCCGGTGCTCCAGGTCGGTTTCCCGCAGCCACCTTTTGGGTTTCACCAACAACACCAGCAGCATGACCACCATCAGCCAGCGAAAAACAGTCTTAAACTCCTCATTGCTGACCTGCGTGGCCACCCATACACCCAGCAATGCTCCGAAGGTCAGCAAACCAATGGCCATTGCATCCCGGCGCACGTCCACTTTTCCGTTCCGGTAAAATGCCCAGGTGGCCCCCATGGATTGCGAAGCGATGCCTATGCGATTGGTGCCATTGGCCATGTTGCCGGGCAAACCCAACACCTCCGTCAGAATGGTGAGGGTGATGGCCGAACCATTCCCCGCCAGCGTGTTGATGGCCCCTGCCAGCGCTGCTCCAAGTATGGCGATGAGGTAGATCATGGGGGGTGTTGTTGCGGTTAGGAGGTTTATGAGGATTATGAAGGTTATCGGTTATCGGTTATCGGTTATCGGTTATCGGTTATCGGTTATCGGTTATCGGTTATCGGTTATCGGTTATCGGTTATCGGTTATCGGTTATCGGTTATCGGTTGGTCCCGAGCTTGTCTCGGGATTCAACTCTGTTTTTAACTCCTATAACTCTGTGGTTTTTAAAGAGTAGGGAGTATGGATTAGCATCACCACCCACGTGCCACGCCGTCACGCGTCACGTGTCACGTATTACGGATTTCCTGGCAAAGCTCCACCAGCACGCCGTTTGCGGACCTGGGGTGGACGAAACAAACCAGTTTGTTGTCGGCGCCCCTTTTGGGTTTTTCGTTGAGGATGCGGAAGCCGGCGGCTTGCAGTCGCACTATTTCTCCCTCGATGTCTTCCACCTCAAAAGCGATGTGGTGGATACCTTCACCCCGCTTTTCAATGAATTTGGCAATGGCGCTGTCTTCTTTTGTCGCTTCCAGCAATTCCACTTTCGATTCTCCGGTCCGAAAAAAGGAGGTCCTCACCCCTTCTGAGGCTACCGCCTCCTCTTTGTAGGGCCTGACACCCAACAGTGATTCATACAATTCATTGGCAGCCTCCAGGTCTTTGACGGCAATGCCAATGTGCTCAATCCTTCTGACCATGCTATTTTATTTTAGATGCGCAAAGCTAATGAATTGAGGAAGTGAGGAAGCGAGGAATTGAGGAACTGGGTGGACAACAAGAAGTCCAATTCATCATTTCCGACGGAAATCTGAATGCTCATATACCGGTCGGAGTCGGGGTGGAACGGGGCTCGATTCGTCAATTCATCAATTCATCAGTTCCTCCCCCGATGCCGATTATTATCGGCATGGGCTCAATTCATCAGTTCCTCGATTCTTCAATTCCTCAAAAAATCAATTCCCTACATTTGTGCGATGAGCAAGAGCAAGAAGAAATATTACGTCGTTTGGGTTGGAGCCAAACCGGGAGTTTACGAAACCTGGGACCAGGCCAGGGCCCAGATAGCAGGTTTTCCCGGGGCTAAATACAAATCGTTTCCGACGAGGCAGGCGGCAGAATCGGCCTTCCGGCAAAAGCCTGCCGACTACATAGGCAAAGGTGCCAGGCCAGCCAAATCCAGGGTGGCTGTGGTGCCGAGGAGTAAAATTGTGTGGAACAGCATCAGTGTTGATGCTGCCTGCAGCGGAAACCCGGGCGTGATGGAATACCAGGGTGTGCACACAGAGACCGGACAGCAGATCTTTTATCAGAAATTCCAACTCGGAACGAACAATATCGGAGAGTTTCTGGCCATCGTTCATGCACTGGCATTGTGTGAAAAACAGGGAAAAAACACGCCCATTTACACAGATTCACGAACAGCGCTGGCCTGGGTCCGGAATAAAAAGTGCAAATCCACCCTGCCGCGTGATGCACAGACGGAACCCCTGTGGCAGTTGGTTGACCGGGCAGAGCATTGGCTCAAAACACACACCTGGAAAAACCCCATTCTGAAATGGGAAACCGAATCCTGGGGCGAAATACCCGCTGATTTCGGAAGAAAATAAACCGGATATGGATTTTCTAAGAAAACTCTTTGACCGAAAACCGGAAGCCCCGGGCATCTTTGACACACCCGTGCGCTTTGGCCGGTTCAGTGATGTGTACCGGACTACCGAACAAAATGAAGCCTTTGACCAGGCTATCAAGGCCCATAAGAAAGGTGACTACCTCAACACCTACCGGCAATTCCTTGCCTTCCTGCACCACCCGAAAGAAGAAAACGTAACGGTGAAAGAAAAGTCGAACCGGCTGGATTTTGAGATCTTCCAGGGCTCCAGGAAAATCACGGGTTTCGCAACACCGGAAAAGTTTTATGCTTCGTCAAAAATTGCGCAAGCGAAGGAGTTGAATCCAAGCTTCATGCGGCGCCTGCTGGAGCAGAATTTCGACTTGAAGTACAGCCGCTTCTCACTGAGTCCCGATAATGAAATCGTCATTTTGTTTGAGAGTGCCTCACTCGATGGTTCTCCCTATAAATTATACCCCGGCCTGAAAGAAATGGCAGTTTTTGCCGATAAAAACGACGACCTTCTGATAGATGAATTCGAGCAACTCCGCCACACGGATCAGGCGCCCATCATCAAGCTGCCGGATGAGATAGCCAATGCAAAATACGAGTTCATAACCACCGAAATAAGAGAGGCACTGGACCGCATGGACAAGGGAGACCCCGACCCTGGAAAGTATCCGGTGGGGTATTCATTTTTGCTGCTGAGTACCGCCTACAAGCTGGACTATCTGACCAAACCCGAAGGCTACCTTATGGAACGGCTGGAAAACATCCACCGGATCGCCTTTCGGCAAGATGGCTTCGGTCCGGCCAGGAAAAATGAGGAGATCAGAAAAGAGTTTGAAAAATTGCTGAAACGGCCAAAAGAAAAATACCTCAGAGAACTCTACGAAGTGCATTCAACATTCGGGATCACCGGTCCCATCGAGCACAACAAACTGGCCCTGGTCATTGACCAGGAACTGCCCCACATGAACTGGTACCTGGAAAATGGCTACCCTGAAATCGCCTTGTCAATTCCTGAATACATCGTTTCGCACTGCCTGTTTTATTACACCATCCCACCTCCGGACAAGGCCTTGTTCCACTTGTTACTGAATGTCATCGAGGCTGATTATTTCAAATCCATCGGTATCCCCGCATTGCGGAACGGAGCCGAACCGGACAAAAAAGGCATCCGGAATGCCATCGGGTTTGTGGAAGAAAATTTTGAAGAACAGTATCCGAACCTGAAAATAGACCACAGTGTTTTGAACTACGACTCGCTGCCGCAATTTGCAAAGAGTTTTCTCACCATGGTCAAAAACCTGAACATCAGTTAGCAAGATGCGAAAAGAAGAAATCCTGAAAATCCTCCAGTCTGTTACCGACCCGGAAATTCCGGTGCTTACCCTGGAGGACATGGGCATCATCCGGGGCATCAACATTTTAGAAGAAGGGGAGGTGGAGGTGGTGATCACCCCTACCTACACAGGTTGCCCGGCCATGGATCTCATTGCTGTGAACATCAAATCAGCCTTAATGGAATCGGGAATTGAGAAGGTGGTGGTAAGCAGCACCCTGAGCCCGGCATGGACCACGGACTGGCTCAGTGAAGAAGGACGAAGAAAACTCAAAGAATACGGCATTGCCCCTCCGGAAAAAGCCACGGGAAAATCCGCACTGCTTGGACTTGGCGGAGGTGTAACCTGCCCCCGCTGCAACTCAACCAACACCCGCCTGATCAGCGAATTTGGTTCAACCGCCTGCAAAGCCCTCTACCAATGCACAGACTGCCTCGAACCCTTCGACTATTTCAAGTGCATCTGAACAGGGATGAGGGATGATCCCGATCCCGAAATTTCCTCGGGATCGGGAGAGGGATGAGGGATGCCCCGTGCCGATAATTATCGGCATCGGGGGAGGGATGAAAGGGGCTAGCTCCTCCAAACTCTACACCCTACACTCTACTCCCTACTCCCTACTCCCTACTCCCTACTCCCTACTCCCTACTCCCTACTCCCTACTCCCTACTCCCTACTCCCTACTCCCTACTCCCTACTCCCCACTCTCTACTCCCAAAGTATCACAATGGTAATGTGGTGGGCGTCGCCAGTTGGGGCGTTGGGTTTTACTTCCGTTTTTCCTGGCTTGCAGCATTTTTTGGATCAGGCGGTTGCGCTCATCGGCAACTTGCTGGCGGAGTTTGGCGTCCTCGTTCCGGTCGAAGAATTTGATTCCATCCACAAAGGTCATTTCGGCTTTGGCATAGACAGAAAGCGGATGGTCGCTCCACAACACCACATCGGCGTCTTTGCCCACTTTCAGGCTGCCGGTTCGGTCGTCAATGTGCAGCAATTTTGCCGGATTGATGGTGACAAATTTCAGAGCTTCTTCTTCGCTGACGCCCCCAAAACGGACAGCTTTTGCGGCTTCCTGGTTAAGGCGGCGAGCCATTTCGGCATCGTCGGAATTGAACGCTACGGTCACACCCTGCTCGTGCATGAGGGCCCCGTTGTGCGGGATGGCTTCGTAAACTTCGAACTTGTAGGCCCACCAATCGGAAAAGCTGCTGCCGCCAACGCCGTGTTTTGCCATCTTGTCGGCCACTTTGTAGCCTTCCAGGATGTGGGTGAAGGTATTGACCCTGAACCCGAATTTCTCAGCCACTTTCATCAGCATGTTGATTTCGCTTTGCCGGTAGCTGTGGCAGGTGATAAAGCGCTTGCTTTCAAGGATTTCGAGCAGACACTCAAGTTCCAGGTCTTTTCGGTAAGGTTTCCCTGAGCGCTTCAGTTCGCCGTATTTTTTTGCTTCGGTGAAATAATCCACATAGACCTGTTCAACGCCCATTCTGGTATCGGGGAAGCGGTTGTTGCTGCTGCTTCTGGAGCGTTTCACATTTTCTCCAAGCGCGAACTTGATGAAGGGTTTTGCGTGCTCGTATTTCATCTCCTCCGGGGCAAAACCCCACCGGAACTTGATGATGGCGCTCTGCCCGCCGATTGGGTTGGCAGAACCGTGAAGAATCTGTGCACAGGTTACTCCACCGGAAAGTTGGCGGTAGATATTGATATCCTCCGAGTTCACCACGTCTCCGATGCGCACCTCGGCGCTGCTGGCCTGGGCACCTTCATTGATACCCCTGCTGGCGGCAATGTGGGTGTGTTCGTCAATGATACCGGGGGTGACGTGCTTGCCAGTGGCATCTATCTGTATGGCGTCGTCCCGGTTGATGTTACGGGCAATCCGGGCAATTTTTCCATCTTTGATCAGCACATCCGTGTTTTCCAGAACCCCCAGGTCATCGCAAGTCCAAACGGTAGCATTCTTCAGCACGTATGTTTGCGGTTTTGGCCGCTCCGTCCAGCCGAAGGCGGTGAATGGGTAGGTCACCTCACCCATTTCGGAACTGGCAGTGCCAAACCCACCACGGCCACGGCGGCCCTGGTGCCTGTCCCGTTGCTGCTGCTGTTTTTGCAGGTCACCGGAGCGGGTAGCTTTCCACTGCACCCAGTTGCCGTTGCCGTCCTGTCCGGTTCCCATCCACGATGTGGCGTTGATGGTGCCTGACAGGCGCATCATTCCTGAAAGGCTGTCAGGTTTGAAGGAAAGGGTAATGCGGCCATCACTGATCTTGTTTTTCACATTTATACTGGTGCTGTCGTCCACTACTATGGCCATTTTGAATTTGTCAGTTTTGTCAGAAACGGACAGCTTATAGGCCATGTCGCCGACGGTCAGCATGTATTCACCTTCGAGGTCCGGTACAGTCAGGTCTTTGAAAACAAAGGGTTTGCCTTTGATCCAGTTGTGGTAGATTTTGGTCTTTTCTCCGAAAATGTCGCCATTGGTGATGATGAAGTTGGCGAGTTTGCCCTTTTCCAGTGTTCCGAGTTCATCCAGTGAGCCGGTCAGCTCGGCGGGCGTGTAAGTCAGGGCTTTGAGTGCCTGTTCTTTCGAAAGTCCGTTTTCGATGGCGGTTTTGACCTTGCCGGGAAATTGAGATTTGCGCTCCAAACCATCTGATGTAATGGCAAAAGTGACCCCCGCCTTTTCCAGCCGGGCAGGATTGGCAGGGGCAAGTTCCCAGTGTTTCATTTGCGCCAGCGAAACAGAAAGTGCGTCGTAAGGGTCTTCAACATCGTAGGCATCCGGAAAATTCACCGGTATAACCAGCGGTGAGCCCGTTGCCTTGATTTCATCCAGGCGCTGGTATTCATCGCCACTGCCAATCAGGGTATAAGTCACGCCGAACTCCCTGCCCAATTTAGCCGCCCGCAGCAAACTGAGTTTGTCACCAGTCTCAAAAAACTGGCGCAGCCCCAACACATTGTTCCAGGCTTCCAGTGAAAGATTGACTTCCTCCTTGCGCCCCTGGTCAGCGTACCATTGCCCGTCGTAATAAGTTTGGCGAAGCAAGGCAATGGCACCCATCAAGGAGGTGGGATAGGAGACCCTGGCACTCCCCTTACGGAAGGAGAGATGATGACCTACACGCTCCTTGATTATCACTTCGTGTTCGCGATCATCGGAGAGGGTTACCAGGGCACTGCTACCCCGTGAAATACCATCGCGTCGGTGGGTCAGCACAGCTCCGAACCCTGCTTTGCGGAATCCATCTGCGGTTTTGTTATTCGTCTTAAAAACTGTACTGGCGTCAAATTCCGGTTTAAGGGCGTCATTCCAGGAATAAGCTCCACGGTCTTCGGCAGCATGAACCGAACGACGGTTGAACCAACTGACAGAACTTTGATTCTGCCCCTGACGCTCTTTTGGGATGCCATAGTCGGAAACGAGTTCGATGAAAGAAGGATAAATGGTCTTTCCCCTGACATCTATGACCACCGCCCCCGCCGGGATGGCAATACCCTGACCCACGGCCGCTACCCTGCCCTCCCGGATGACAAGCGTGGCGTTGTCCAGTTTTTCATTCCAGGACTTGTATATGGTAGCATTGGTGAAGGCGTACAATCCTTCACGATGATCCGCAACGCCATTGCGGGGAAATGTCTCTTGTGAAATGCTTTGCGAAGCGCAGGAAAAAACCAGTGCACTGAGCACCAGCAGCCGGATGAGTGATTTCATACTTTCAGTTTTTTTATTGAACTTGGCAAAGATAGTTTTTCGGAACACAAATGACTGCCCCGATGCCGGTGCCGGTGCCGGTGCCGATGATCATCGGCATCGGGAGGTTGAGAGGAGTTGAGAGGGGTTGATCCCGGAACAAGCCCGGGAACTTCCGAATCAGGTTGAAACTTCCAGTTGCGGCCTTGATTATCCCACGGTTTTTTCCGCTCACAAAGCCACGGCGAACACTGAGAAAAACCTCCGTGGGCCCGGTGGACTCCGTGTGAGGCAATCCCGAGTCCATCGGGGTACTCAATACATTCATCCCTCAAAATTTATTTCGCAATTTTTGAAAAGAGACACATGAGTTCAGGATCATCACATTTGCCCCCCTACAGGATACGTCCAAGGTTTCAGGTTGAATCACCACTTTCTGCCCAGGAGGTAATTGCGAGGCTGAAGAAAGGACTGGAACGGGAAGGAACAACCGTGGTGGGTGTAGCCAGGCACGGATATGCAGCACTGAAAATCCCTCCGGATATCCGGCATTACTGGTCACCCCAATTGTCGCTTAGTGTTGAGGAACTGGAATCGGGCAAAGGCAGCCTGATCAGGGGGCTTTATGGTCCTGCTCCAAATGTCTGGACCCTGTTCATTTTCATATACGCACTGGTCGGTCTGGCATTCCTGGGAGTAGTGCTGGTAGGTGTTTCCTACCTGACAGTCGGGATGGATGCCTCCATCCTATGGTGGGCGCTGGTGCTTGCCGGGGCGTTGCTGAGCATCTACCTCGTTTCCTATTTTGGCCAACGCCTTGGTCACGACCAAATGGAAATCCTTCACAATTTCCTGGAGGACAACCTGGAAATGAGGAATCGAGGAAGTGAGCCTGTCCGGCTGGCGCCAGGCCAGACGGGGAATCGAGGAATCGAGGAATCGAGGAATTGAGGAATTGAGGAATGAGTGCACTGCAAAAACCCCCATTTTCGAAGGAACCCATGTTTTTGTGAGGTTTTTGAATGGTTTTTTAGGTTTTTGAGATGCGTCGTTGATTGTACTACAGATAGTTAAACATTCAGTTAACACTCAATTATCCATCAACTTTCAGTCGTAATTGGAAATACCACTTTTTGCAGTGGACTCAGGAATTGAGGAACTGAGGAAGTGAGGAAGTGAGGAATCGATTGGGGTTGCCTACAAGTTACGTTGTCTGAAAGACCTGCCAGCCGGCAAACAGGGGTTAATGTCCACTTACGGCCTTGGTTTATCCCGTCATTCGCCAGGAGGTTTAGATGCGTTCAAGCACACCCTCTAAACCCTATCGATTACCCACAAATCCACCATTCCGGTTGTGAGAGCTCTGACTCATGAAGTAACCGAGGCTTGAAAAAGCATCCTTTACCCCATCAAACATCTTGAAACCCCTTGTTTTAACGAGGGGTTAGCGGATTACCCCCCAATCACATCAAACATCTTTACAGAGCATCATCATCAATTTCAATTTACATCCCGAATTTGGTGCTAAAGCCACTCCTGATATAATGTTTTGAATAGAAGTTAGATGTGGGCAGGGGTACTGGCATGATTCCCGCCGTTTCCCGTCTGGCCGACGGACAGGAAACAGCGGGTTACAAGATGGCTGATGTCATCACAGCATTTTGCTCCAGCTTAGGCAACAGGGTATAAAATGTTTCTTTTCACAATCAATGAAGTCAGATTGCAAAGGCATTTCCCAATGTGATGTTGAATTGTGGGTAATGGATATCCCTCTAAACCCCTCTCAACCTCTGAGCGCACTTTTTGCCCCGATGGTTATCGGGGCGCTCAGGAACTGATTCCGTCCCTATTTCTCCACAACAATCATCTCCTTACATTTACGGTTCACCAACCACCAACTTCCGTCAGGAGCATGGGAAAGATCATTGCCGTTGCATGGGAATTTCTGAAAGGCCGCTTCAATCTCAGCAGGGATCAGGAAAAGGAAGACCAGATTGTTGATGAGATTGAGAGATCGGTTGAGTTTCGGGGTGTCAACGTATGGGTTTTGATCTTTGCCATCATGGTTGCATCGGTAGGTCTGAACGTCAATTCAACGCCGGTGGTCATTGGTGCCATGCTCATTTCGCCGCTCATGGGGCCCATCATGGGTGTGGGGCTTGCCCTGGGCATTACGGATTCTGAATTGCTGAAAAAAAGTGCCAGGAACCTGGCGGTGATGGTCGGCATTTCCATTGTTACCTCCGCCCTGTATTTTTGGCTGAGCCCGCTCAATGAGGAGAACTCCGAATTGCTGGGGCGAACGGCTCCCACCATCTGGGACGTGTTAATCGGTTTCTTTGGTGGCATGGCGGGCATTGTGGCCACGGCTTCAAAAGAAAAAGGCAATGTGATACCCGGTGTAGCCATAGCCACGGCGCTGATGCCGCCCCTGTGTACGGCTGGTTTTGGCATTGCCACGGGCAACCCGTCTTATTTCTTCGGGGCATTTTACCTTTTCTCCATCAACGCCACTTTCATTTGTCTGAGCACCCTGCTGCTGGTTCGGTT
>JALWSS010000096.1:0-3772 GCA_026993525.1 Saprospiraceae bacterium | reverse complement strand
CCCGGAAGCGAGAAGAAAAGTCAGGATTCTGATCTGGTCAGTGGTGGTGATCATCATTTTGCCAAGCTTGTATGTGGCCCGCCAACTGGTACAGGATACGCTCTTTGAGCAACGGGTGCATGCCTTTCTGGAACAGGAGTTCAACTTCCCTGAAACCGACATTCTCAAATACAAATCCGGCACCTCTCCCGAAAGGTTCATTGAAGTGACGTTGATAGGTGAACCACTGGACAGCAACACCATCAGCAACCTGGAAAGCCAATTGCTGAACTACGAGTTAAATAAAACCAGGTTGATAATTAAACAAGGCGTGCCCCATTTTAATCCCGATGAAATCAAATCAACGGTTCTGGAAGAAGTGCTCACCCGGAACCTCGACACCTTGCACAGCAAAGAAGAAAAGATACGGGTACTGACACAGGAACTTATCAAGGCCAGGAGACAGGTATTGCCGGTTGATCAGCTTTCCAAAGAGGCCTCCGTGATAGACCCCAATGTTGAAGCCCTGGCCCTGGGTCTGGTGCCGCTTTGCACCGCTGCCGGCACTTGCCCTGACACCCTGCACCTGGCCTATGTGCAGTACAGCCGTTTACCGAAGGAAAAGGAAAAACTGCGAATGCAGCGATGGCTGAAGACCCGCCTGAACTGCGATTCAGTCCTGGTCATTCCGGGACAATAAATTCAGCGGTCTTGTCAGGTTTTGGCAAGCGTGGCAAGGGGCCGCTCATTACATTTGCCGGAAAAAAAAACACCACCATGAGATCAACACCACGAATTACTCTTTGGGCCTACCTCTTCTTTTTTGCTTCTTTTTTCTTCGCAAAAAACCTGACTGCCAGCAAACTGCCATTTGGATTCGTGGAGGTAAAACTGGCCGATGGGCTGGACGCTGTCAGCATGGCTCTGGCACCTGACGGGCGTCTGTTCATCCTCGAAAAATTCGGTCAGGTACGCATCATTGACAGCACCGGCCAGTTGTTGCCGGAGCCCTTCCTTTACCTGCCTGTTGACAATTTCAACGAGCGGGGCCTCGACGGCATCGCCATCCCTCCTGATTTTGAGCAGAACCCCTGGGTGTACCTCTATTACACCGTTCCCGGTGAAAACCACAACCGGGTGAGCCGATTCAGGGCAGAAGGGAATTTTGCCGTTCCCGGCAGTGAAGAGATACTGCTTGACCTGGATGAGCTGAGCGGCCCCCACCACAACGCCGGGGCCATGCTCTTCGGCAACGATGGCATGCTCTACATTGCCGCAGGCGACGGTACCGATGCCAACAATGCACAAAATATGAACTCCCTTCTGGGAAAAATCCTGCGCATCCGACCCGATGGCAGCATACCGGAAGACAACCCATTTTACAACCAATTGGAAGGGAAGTACAGGGCCATCTATTCCGTTGGCTTCCGCAATCCTTTTTCCATGACCATGGACCCGCAAAGCGGCCGCATCTTTTCGGGAGACGTGGGTGGGTATTACCGGGAAGAGATCAATGAAATCCTGCCCGGCCGTAATTACGGCTGGCCATTGATAGAAGGCAAAATAGCCGGGCAAATACCACCGGACAACTACCAGGACCCGGTTTATGCCTATTCTCATGCCGATGGTTGCGCCATTGTCGGAGGGGCCTTTTACACGCCACAAAACCCCATGTTCCCGGCCAGCTACCACGGCAAGTTTTTTTTCTCGGATTACTGTTCCGGAAGAATAAAGACCCTGGACCCGTCCACCGGCTTCATCAGCACCTTTGCCACCGAAGCCGACCGCCCCATCAACCTGGTGGTGGCACCCGATGGCACCATGTACTACATCGCCCGGGGCGGGCTGGCAGGTGGCTCTGCCCAGGCCAACACCGCCTCTAACGAAGGGGCTGTCTGGCGGATCATCTACACCGGCAACGGCGCCCCGTTCGTGTCGGTGCATCCGGCTCCCCGGCTGGTTTCCGTCGATGAAAATGTGGACTTTGAAACCCTTTCTTCCGGAACACCGCCTTTCCAGTACCAGTGGCAAAGGGACGGCCAGGACCTTCCGGGCGCCACGGAACGCACCCTGCAGTTGTTCAACGTGTCCCTGGCTGACAGTGCCAGCCTCTTCCGATGCATCGTCACCAATGCCGAGGGCAGTGACACCACCCGTGAAGCCATGCTGCGGGTGACCAGCAGCCAGCGGCCACAGCCGCTCATCCTCAGCCCCCAGGACGGTTCGAGGTATGTGGCCGGAGATACGCTTTTGTTCAAAGGCAAAGCCGAAGACAACGAAGACGGCCTGCTGCCGGCCTCTGCCCTGCGATGGCGGCTCGACTTCCACCACGACGACCATACCCACCCGAGTATCGGGCCCACGCCCGGTATTGAGGAAGGCTATTTTGTGATTCCGAAAGTGGATGAAACAGACCCGGATGTGTGGTTTCGGTTTTACCTGACAGCACGAGACAACAGCGGGCTGGAAAACACCACCATCTCGGAGGTCTTCCCGTACAAGGCGAACTTTTATTTGCGAAGCGAACCGGCAAACATTCCCTATTTTCTGGAAGGCAATCCGAAAGACCCACCCCTGGCCGTGCAAAGCGTGGTGGGATTGTACAGGGACATTGCCGCCTCCCGGCACCACTACCTGAACGACAGCATTTACGTCTTCAGGGAGTTTGACAACGGCAGCAAGGAGTACCACTTCACCTACGAAGTGCCCATGCACGACAGCACTTTCACCGCCATTTACGACAGCTACCAAACCGATGATGGCAGTGGTTTGCTGGGAAGCTATTACGACGACCCCGGCCCCGATCACATCTTCAACGACCCGCCGGTGCTGACCCGTGTTGATTCGGTGCTGGACTTCGTCTGGAGCGGGCTGTCTCCTGCTCCGGGCCAGATGCCGGCCAATTACTACATGGTAAAGTGGGAAGGCTTCATCAAGCCCATTTTCGATGGCTACCACACCCTGTACCTGACCACCGACGACGGCAGCCGCATGTGGCTGGGCGGTGATTTGATCTTCGATGTATGGTATCCCCAGGGGCCAACCGAATACAGCCGTGAAGTTTTTCTGAAGAAAGACCTGTACTACCCCGTGCGCATCGAGTATTTTCAGGACGCCGGGGAAGCAGCCCTGCGGCTTTGGTGGGAGCACGAAAACATTGGCAAGAGTCCGATACCGCAATCCCAGCTCTTCCCTAAACTGCCCGACCTTCCGGGCGACAAGGCTTTCACGGTTGCTTTGTTCCCAAACCCTGCCAGCACATTGGTTAACATCGAGACCCAAAGCCACCTGGAACTGAACGCCAGGTGGGAATTGTTCAACACCCTGGGACAAATGGTCCGGACCGGCAGCTTTGAAATGCTGACGGGTGCTTCCACCCGAAGCATTGACACCGATAACCTTCAGTCCGGTATCTATTTCCTTCGGTTAAATGCCGGCGGTGAGGAAGTGATTTTGAAATTGGTATTGCAGTGAACAGTTGGCGGTTGGCAGTTGACCCCGATAGCTATCGGGGGCAGTTGGCAGTTGGCAGTTGACAGTTGACAGTTGGCGGTTGACAGTTGGCGGTTGACAGTTGACAGTTGGCGGTTGGCAGTTGACAGTTGACAGTTGACAGTTGGCAGTTGGCAGTTGACAGTTGGCAGTTGGCAGTTGGCAAACCGACAACCGACAACCGACAACCGATAACCGATAACCGACAACCGACAACCGACAACCGACAACCGACAACCGATAACCGACAACCGACAACCGACAACCGACAACCGACAACCGATAACCGACAACCGATAAC
>JALWSS010000095.1 GCA_026993525.1 Saprospiraceae bacterium | reverse complement strand
TATTTCAATACCGTCAAGTTTGGAATTTTATTCTCAAATAACTAAATTCGTTCATCTTTTCACCAAAACTTCAATACCATGAAAACACCTTCCGTTCTCCGTTCTCCGTTCTCCGTTCTCCGTTCTCTGCTGATTTTGTGCCTGATTGGGGCCGTTTTTTCGTGTAAAAAATCAGACACAACCATTGCCACAACTGAAAGACTGATGCCTGCCGATGAAGTGTACAAATCGCCCGTTGTTGAAGCAGGGGGTGAGAGGGAAAGTGGGTGTAGTTGCTGGTATGAAGTAATAGATGCGTGGCACGAGGCACCTCCTGCAACCCAACCGTATGTGGAAGTCAATTTCTGGTCATGGACATCATGCCAGGATGATGAGTGTACTTACTTCACCAGCTATTATTCCAGTCATCCTTCTCAGCATTTCATAAATACTTTTCCAGTACCGGAGTATTGCAATTCAATTTGGGATAATTTTCCTCCCACGAATTCAATTCAGTTCAATTGCAATGTTCCGTATTACTCTACATTTGATATTCGTTTACAGGCATTGTCGTTTGATGGCTTCCCACCAAGTGCTGGAGATGATTTACCGGTTTGTATTAAATTCAGAATAGGATGTTATGAAGATTGTGGTGGAGTTGCAAATGCAGTTTACAGTGATAACCAAATCTTGTGTTTTGAGGCCATTAGCTTTCCCTTAGCCAGCGGAACGAGTTTAAACAGAAGTGCTAATGCCGCTGCATTAAACATGGGCCTTGGTGGTTGTGGTTGCTCTCCCAATGCCATTGATTAATGCAAATAATGACAAATAGACTGATTAAGTTGCTTGTCCTGTTGTCGTTATCAACAGGACTACAATCACAAAATGATTCCCTCTGGAGTGTGAATTACACTTCAGGGGGATACTTTCCTGTTTTAATTGAAGAAGGCAGTTCCGGTAGTGCCTGGGTGATAGGAGGAGAAAAATTTACTCAACAGAATTTTTTAAAAATCACCAAAATATCCTCTGATTTTGCCAACCAGGCTATTAGTTATTCAGTTACATTTAGTGACAATGGTGTTGGTAATTATTTTCGCCTGGGCAATGAGTGCGCTTTGTTATCGAATGATTCCTTGTTGTTTGCATTGGTGCCGATTCACCATTGGCAATTTGGTGATAAAAATATATTGCTGAAATTAAACCTGATTTTAGGAGAAGCCCTGAATGTGGTAGTTCCAGACAATAGTGATTTTGTCATTTTACCAAATGACACCCTGATGGCTGCCGGCTCCTCTGCAGATGCGTTGATAGTTCAAAAAAGAAATTTGGAATTGGTACAAAGTGAGGTTAGATTTTTCAATTACAAAACCTCTGATAACGTTAATTTTGTTTTTTCAGATGTGAACATTATCGAGGATTCTGATAACGGGTATACTGTTTTTGGAAATGGTTTTCTCTTGAATGAAGGCCATAGCTTTGTTTCTAAATATGATAACAGTGGCAACCCTGAATGGGGCTTGGGATTGCCAAATGGAAACCTGGTTGATGTCTGTCAATTTGGTGAATTTACTCTTGGTTGTGTCGAAGTGGAGAAAAAAAATACTACCGGCCAGGCTATTGCAGAGCCTGTGGTGTTCTTACTTGATGAACAGGCTGAGTTGCTTTGGGCTAAGCATCTGGATTATGCAATTGGTGACTATCCGGTTACAGGTTACATTGAAGGGGTAGGCATAATGTTCTCAATGTACCTGAGCAAGCAAGATGCCACTCTATTTTTATTTCTGAATACAAGTGGAGAAATATTGGGGCAATTCGCATTTTATGGTCATCTAAGGGTTTTTTCATTCCGAAATGTCCTTTTTGGATTGGGCCTGAATTATGGTCAGAATGGATATAATTGGAGTTTGCATGCAATTTCACCAAATGGTTTAATCGGCAATTGCGAGGTCTTACCCTCCTGTATCAGCCTTATGGATACAATGCTTGAATCTTTCTTTTTCAACATAGAGGAGTTTAACGCAGTACATAACGATAGCTCTCAGGCATTCTTCTCGGTTGATTCTGACACCGTTAATTTAATTGAAGGCTGTTTTGAAGAATTTATGTCACCTGATCCGGAATTTTCGCTGGATTCAAAATTGTGCATCGGTGATACCATGGAAATAGCTGGAAATTTGAATAGTGTTGGAGATTCCACCTCCTGGCACCTCACCGGCCCCGGCGTGGACAGCACCCTCACCGACAGCCTGGGCTTCTGGTATGTGTTCACAACACCGGGGAAATACGCCCTGGAGCAAAGCATCTGGTATTTGGGCTGTGCCTACAGCGAAGCGCACGAGGTGGAGGTGCTGCCCCCGCTGGAGCTGAGCATTGTGCCGGAGGGCCCTGCCTGCTCGCCGCCGCTCCAGCTCGGGCTCCAGGCCAGCCGGCCCTTGCAGCAGGTGCAGTGGGCGCACGGACCCACCGCACCTGACATCAACGTACAAAATCAGGGCTGGTACAGCGCCACTGCCACCGACGGCATCTGCACCGCCACCGACAGCCTCGATGTGGCCTTCGTGGACAGCCTGCTGGCAGGAGCCCCTGCTCTCACCCTTCCCGCCGATACCACTGCGTGCCTGCAAGACCTGCCCTTCAGCCTCGATGTGACGGCGCCCCTGGCCGACAGCCTCCTGCTGGACGGCATAAGGACAGCACCGCCCCTGCCCTTGCCGGCAGCAGGCACCTATGCGGTTTCTGCCTGCATACAGGGCTGTTGCTACCCGGAACCATTCAAACTGGAAACCTACGATTGCGCTCCACGCATCTACATGCCCACGGCCATCAGCCCCAATGGCGACGGCATCAACGACGAGCTCTTCCCTCAGGGCAAGAACTTCACCACCCTCAGCTTGAAAGTCTTCCACCGATGGGGCGGCCTGCTGCACAGTGCCAAAGGCCCCGACGCCCGCTGGGACGCCCGCAACGCCCCGCCCGGCACCTACGTCTGGCTGCTGGAGTTCCGCTCGCATTACGACGGCAGCACACAGCACATGAGCGGTGAGGTGGTGGTGGTGAGGTGAGGAAAGTGTTGATGGTCGTGAGCTTGTCTCACGATCCCGAACTTGATTCGGGATTGATTGTCGTGAGCCTTTGCTCACGATCCCGGGTTTGTTTTGGGAATATTTTATTTTAGTGGTTGTGGTTGTGAGCCCATAGCTGTTTATTCCAACTGGAATCGTTTGTTAATCTGGTTGTAGAAATGGCAATGATATTGTCATATATATTTGGCCATTCAAAGGTGATTGTTTTCGCTTTTGCAATTTCCTGCTATGCGATGTTCTTTTCATCATTATATGCGCAAAGTTCTTTCGTATATAGCGTTGAAACTGATTCCCTTGACCTAACCCTCCAGGACTGTGTGGAATGCGCCGGGGCACCCCTGTTCATATTTACTGAAAACAATAGTTTTTTGACAACGAAGATCTACATCGGCAGGATAAATGGGGACAGCCTGTCATTGACTGAATTTCGCAGAGATTTTTTGCCCTTTGGCTTTTATGTAAAGTCAATTGTGATTGGGAACAAACTCTTTTTACACGCTATGAACTATGGGGCACTTCCTGATTTCTGGTTCGTTTTGGAGTATGATTGTATTTCTCAGAATTTTGAGCTATCAGGGTTCACAACTTTAAATGACATCCTCATCCGACAAAATGGTGCAACCAAAGAATATTATGGTATCAATTCAAATATCTCTGAAGGTGTTTTTATCTATCAATTCTTTAAAGATTCAATCGGATTCAATCTCAATCATGTAAAGTTTGACCCCTTTCCCGGTTCATATTCGCAGAATGTTCAACACCTTTCGCTATTGTCACCAAATGCAATCGTTGCAGCAGCATCTTATGGGAATTCACCCGATCCGCTTGGCCCGCAAGGGGATACTTCCTCTTACTACAAGTCCTATGTTTTTGAATTTGATACCCTGCTCAACGTAAAAAAGGCGATTGCGGTGGATAGTTTCAGGATAGATGGCATCATTATCAATGGTGAAGAAGTTGTGCTGTACGGGAAGTCCAATGTTTATTCTAAATCAAGCGGCAATAAATTTGACCTGATGGTGCTGGCTCTGGATTCCGAATTGAATTTATTATGGTCTAAAATATATTGGGGAGAAAAATTCGAGTACAGAAAATCCGGGTTGAGCTTCGATCACGTTGGGGAGAGCATAAGCCTGGTTTATTCAACTACCGGAGCTTTCCCGACGAGTTATTGCGATTTGGATTCAACCGGAAACATTGACTTTCAAACAGCTTACCCATTTTACGAACCTGATATTTATCCCGCAGAAAATGGGGGCCTGATCATGGCAACGGGAAAGCACTTTGATGATTCCGGTCAAATATTCAGCAAAAACATCATTGTAAAAACTGATTCGGTTGGTCAGGTTGATTGGTGTGATAATTTTAGTTCTTGTATTCAGTCAATGGCTGTGGTCCCACCCGTAGAGGAGTTGGCATTTACACAGGAAATATGGGATACAATCCGTACCACGAGCGCCATAAATCTGATAGTGAATTCATTTGACTTTGCAATTGAGCCATTTTGTGACATTCCCTCTCCTCCCTCTCCCTCTTTCACCTTTCCCACCCGGCTCTGCTCCGGCGACACTCTTTACATAATGGGCAGCGCCAACGCCCTGGCCCATGCCACCTCCTGGCACCTCACCGGCCCCGGCGTGGACAGCACCCTCACCGACAGCCTCAGTTTCCGGTATGTGTTCACAACGCCGGGGCAGTACACCCTGGAGCAGACCATCTGGTACTTGGGCTGTGCGTACAGCGAAGCGCACGAGGTGGAGGTGCTGCCCCCGCTGGAGTTGAGCATCGTGCCGGAAGGCCCCGCCTGCTCGCCGCCGCTCCAACTCGGGCTCCAGGCCAGCCGGCCCTTGCAGCAGGTGCAGTGGGCGCACGGACCCACCGAACCTGACATCAACGTGCAAAATCAGGGCTGGTACAGCGCCACTGCCACCGACGGCATCTGCACCGCCACCGACAGCCTCGAGGTGGCCTTCGTGGACAGCCTGATGGCAGGAGCCCCTGCGCTCAGCCTGCCCGCCGATACCACCGCCTGTCTGCAAGACCTGCCCTTTGCGCTGGAAGTGGTCAGCCCCCTGGCCGACAGCCTCCTGCTGGACGGCATAAGGACAGCAACGCCCCTGCCCTTGCCGGCAGCAGGCACCTATGCGGTTTCTGCCTGCATACAGGGCTGCTGCTACCCGGAACCATTCAAACTGGAAACCTACGATTGCGCTCCACGCATCTACATGCCCACGGCCATCAGCCCCAATGGCGACGGCATCAACGACGAGCTCTTCCCACAGGGCAAGAACTTCACCACCCTCAGCCTGAAAGTCTTCCACCGCTGGGGCGGCCTGCTGCACAGTGCCAAAGGCCCCGACGCCCGCTGGGACGCCCGCAACGCCCCGCCTGGCACCTACGTCTGGCTGCTGGAGTACCGCTCGCATTACGATGACAGCACACAGCGCATGAGCGGTGAGGTGGCGGTGGTGAGGTGAGGAAAGTGTTGATGGTCGTGAGCTTGTCTCACGATCCCGAACTTGATTCGGGATTGAATTGTTGAGGGGAGCTAGCTAAATTGTCACAGCAGGCACTCTCACCATGATCCGGGAAGTCAAGTTTGGTATTTCAAT